>CAZRXE010001036.1:0-6738 GCA_964603695.1 uncultured Heliomicrobium sp. | reverse complement strand
GCTAGCCGCTTGCTGACGCGCGCGGTTCTGTACTTATCCTACTGAAAGGCGCGATGTTTTTGGTTGAGGATTATTTCAACAGTCAAAAAGTTTCGGCTGAACAGCTTGATTACTTGCTGGCCAACGGTTGGAGGCACAACGCGACAGATTTTTATCGCTACTCCGCGACCTTGCTCAACGGGAAGGTGGTGGAAGTGATGCCGTTGCGCATTCGGTTGGAGAAGTTTTGGCCTTCGCGCAGCCAGCGGCGCGTGGCGATGAAAAATCACGATCTTGAAATCGTCGTTCGCGACGCCTTCATTGACCGTGCCAAAGAGGCAATGTTCGAGCGCCACAAACAGAGGTTCAAAGACAATGTGCCGGATTCCATTTATGACTTTCTGACCAGACGTACCGCTGTCGTGCCTTGCCGAAAAAAAGAGATTTGCGCCTACCTCGACAGGCGTTTGATCGCCGCCAACTTTCTGGGCATCGGTCGAACTTCGACCGATGCGGTCTACACCATCTTTGAACCGGAAGAATCCCGGCGCAGTTTGGGAACGCTGCTGATTCTGGAAGGCATTCGCTATTCCCGTTCGTTGGGCTGCCGGTTTTACTATCCCGGTTATGCCTATCACGCTCCTTCGAGTCTGGATTACAAAAAGCGATTTGCGGGTGCGGAGTATTACGTCTGGGAAGAGGACATCTGGCGTCTTGTTTGATCCTTCAGGGCGTGCAAAACCTGTTTCAAAACCACGGATCAACGCAGGTGGCAAAAGTTCTATGGGATAATCGCTGTTTTTCATTTTCCATTTTGGATTTGCCCTTTGTCATTGCCTGAAACCGGTGCGTACCTAATGAAAAATGACAATTGGAAAAAGGAAAATGCCGACAAATTTTGCCCAACTACTTATTTTTTAACGCGCTCCTACCGAAGAACTCCCGGCAAGGAAAACCCCGCTGCGGCATTCACCAAAACGAAAACCCAATCATTGCCGCGTCCGCTGGTCGGGGGCGTGAAGGTTTGGATGCCGAAACTGTCTTGATCCTTGACCGGGTAGGAAACGCCATAGCGCGGATCGTACCAGAACTGTCTTTGCTGGTCGGCTTTGATGACGCTTTTGTCCAGGGTGAAGCTTTCTCCGCGCGGCGTGTAGATGATGGCGAAAGAGCCGTCGCCGGCGCGGGCGGCGCGGATTTTCGATCCGCCGGTTGTGGGGCCGTTCAGAATCAGGCGTTGATCGGGAATCAATTTCATGAACGGCAGCGATTCAAACAGTCTGCGGACGTGGCGCATTTGAAACGCGCCGGGATGATCCAGGGCTTCGTGCCAGGGAATGTTCGCGCCAATGATGCTGCCTGGGCCGCCGAAAAGATCGCGCCGCGCGGCGTCGCCTGCTCCCGCCACGCCGGGTTTGTACATTTGCCAGATGTTGTTGTTGCCGTAAGTGAAGCCGCAAGCACCAGCCAGCAGCGACCAGTAAGCCGCCTGCCGCACGTCATAATCGTCAAAGCGTTCGATGCCGCTCGCGCCACGATTGTAAAAGCCGACGGGAATGCCTTCGTAGCGCGGTTCGCCGTCCATAGTGGGTTTGACGGGTTTCAAGGCGTAATCATTTTCCGCGTAAAGGCCGTTGTCGTGGTCGCGCGCGGCGTGCGAAGACTGGAACATATTGAAATCCAGCCAGGGCGCATCGTGCAGTTTGATGGAGGAAAGTCCCGGTCCGATAGGGTGAAAGGTTTTCAGGTGTGCGCCGCCGTCGCCCTCGCTCAAACCTGCCGCCATCGCGTCAATGATTGCGCGCTCAGCTTCGTTGGTGACTGAACGGTCGCCGCCCAGAACCCAGATGATCGGCTTGTCCTTGTAACGGTTGCCGAGAAAGCGCCCATACTGGCGGGCATTGGCTGGCGTGAAGGCCGCTTTGCCCAGCGCCCAATGGCTGCCCCAGGTCGGCAGCATTCCGACATATAAGCCAAGTTCTTCCGCTTTGTTGACAATGAAATCCACGTGGCGAAAGTAGGCTTCAACGGGTTTGGCGGGGTCGCCGCCGGTCAAAGGCAAATCGCCGTAAGCATTCGGAACGGTCAATCCGCCGAGTTGCGCCAGCACGACGGCTTGAATGACGGTGAAGCCTTTTTGCGTGCGGTTGGTCAGGTATTGCGTAGCTTCTTCGCGATTCAGGCGATGGAACAGTTCCCAGGCCGTGTCGCCGAGATAAAAGAAAGGCTTGCCGTCTTCGTACTGAAGATAGCGGCGGTTTTCGGAAACTTTCAACCGACCGGCGAAAGCGGCGAAGGCGTTGGCGGGCGAAGACAGCAACAGGCCGACCAGACAGCAAGAGACAATGCGGGCGCTCCGTTTCATTTTGTTGATCCTTTTGGTGGTAGGTTCGGACAGCAGGAGCGCGGAGTATAAGACCGGCTTTCGCACTTCACAATGAATTCAACCAATGGCAATTTGTGGAAAAGCGATTTCCGGAATCGAACACTTCGCCCAAGCGGCAATTTCAAATCGGCTATTTTTTTCAACTTATTAGACCAATCGGGCGTACAGCCAGCCGCAGAAAAAAGTTGGCGCAAGACTTGGTTGCCAATTCGGAATCACTACAAGTTCACAACATAAACAGGAGAAAAACGATGAACGCATTGTGGCAAGACCTGCGCTATGGCGCGCGTATGCTTTGGAAGAAACCCGGCTTTACCTTGATCGCGGTGCTGACATTGGCGCTGGGCATTGGCGCGAACACGGCGATTTTCAGCGTGGTCAACGGCGTGCTCTTGCGTCCGCTGCCTTTCAAAGAGCCGGAGCGGTTGGTACGCGTTTACAGCGAATTTCCGACTATGAATTTGCGCAAGTTTTGGATTTCTCCACCGGAGTATCTGGACATTCAGAAGGAAGCCAAATCCTGGGAATCCATCGGGGCGTGGTCGTCAGGCGGCGTGAATATTTCGGCGACGGGCAATCCGATTCGCGTCAACTCCACGCGGGTGACGCGGAGTTTGTTGGACACGCTTGGCGTGCAGCCTATGCTGGGGCGCAACTTTTCTGAGGAAGAAGACCGCGTGGGCGGCCCGCGTACAGCCATCATCTCGCACGCTTTGTGGCAACGCTCGTTTGGAGGACAGGCTGACATCATCGGCAAGGAAATCAGAATCAATGCGCAGCCATTCAGCGTGGTGGGCGTGATGCCGCAGGGTTACGTCTTCCCGCCGGGCAGCAATGAACCGACGGATGTGTGGACTTCATTTCAATTCGACCCGGCCAATCCCGGCGGGCGCGGCAGTCATTTTTTGTATTTGATCGGGCGCTTGAAACCAGGTGTGACGCTGGAACAGGCGCGCGGCGAAACAGCGATTCTGATGTCCGGCTGGAAGGCTGAGAATCGTTCGCAGCATTTGTTACAGCCGGGAAGGCATCCGGTGCTAATGTTCCCATTGCACGAAGACGTGATCGGTTCGGCCAAACCTGCGGTGCTGATGCTGCTCGGCGCAGTGGCGTTCGTGTTGCTGATTGCCTGCGCCAATGTCGCAAGTTTGCTGTTGGCGCGAGCCGAAGCGCGGCATCGCGAATTCGCCGTGCGACTGGCGCTGGGTGCTGGACGTGGGCGTATGCTGCGCCAGTTTTTGACCGAAGGAATTATTCTGGTGCTGCTTGGCGCGGGAATGGGTTTGCTGCTGGCGCAAGGGAGCTTGAAATTGATTCTGGCGACCGCGCCGGACAGTGTGCCGCGAACGGGAGAAATCAAAATTGATTTGCTGGTACTGGCCTTCACGTTGGGCGTTTCGGTGTTGGCTGTGTTCATTTTCGCGCTGGCACCGATGGCGCAATTGCGCGAACACAAGCTGGCCACCTGGCTGCACGGTTCCAGCAAAGGTGCTGGAACAGGTTCGGGCGGACAACTGTTACGCAAATCGTTGGTTGTGACGGAAATCGCTTTGGCAGTTGTGCTGGTGGTGGGTTCCGGTTTGATGATTCGCGCATTCTGGAAATTGCGAAACGTCAATTTGGGCTTCAATCCGATGGGCGTACTCTCGTTCAGCATTGCGTTGCCATCAAACTCGTACAAGATTCCCGACCAACTACGCTTTTCCCAAACGCTGCAAGCCAAGCTGGCTGCGCTGCCCGGCGTTAAATCCGCCGCGATGGCGGGCGAATTGCCGCCGCTGCGTCCGATAGACGCCAACGATACTCAGATCGAAGGGCTACAACCGACGCCGGACAATCCGCCGCAGAACGCTGATTTTTGGAATGTGGTCAGCGAAGACTATTTCAAAACGCTGGGCATTCGCCTGAGCGAAGGTAGGTTGTTTGATGCCGCCGACCGCAACGAAACCGCGCAACGCGTGGCGGTCATCAATCAAGCGATGGCGCGGCGGTTCTGGAAAGGCAGTCCGCTCGGCAAACGCCTCAATCCGCAAGTCTCCAATCAACCCAACTGGTTCACCATCGTCGGAGTGGTCGAAGACACCAAGAATCTGGGCGTGGATAAGCCAGCCGGCACGGAGCTTTATCTGCTGGAACAGCAAGTCATCACGTTGTTTGGCGGGAATACGCAGCAAAACTTCGTGGTACGTAGCGAAGGCGATTCGGCGCTGATGGCGGGCGCAGTGCGCGCGGCAGTGCGCGAAATTGATCCGGCGCTGCCCATCTATGGTTTGCAAACGATGTCCGACACTGTCGCCGATTCGCTCGTTAGGCCGCGCTTTTTATCTTTGTTGCTGGGCACGTTTTCGGTCATTGCGCTGGCGCTGGCAGCAGTGGGCATTTACGGTGTGATGGCTTATTCGGTCAGTCAACGTACGCAGGAAATCGGCGTGCGGATGGCGCTCGGCGCGCGTTCGTCGGACGTGCTGAAAATGGTTCTGGCGCAAGGAACCAAACTGGCGGCGCTCGGTGTCGGCTTCGGACTTGTAGGCGCGTTCGCACTGACGCGATTGATGTCCACGCTGTTGTTTGAAGTCAGCGTCACTGATCCGGCGACCTTCGCGACGGTAGTGGTGTTGCTGGCGGCGGTGGCTCTGCTGGCTTGTTATCTGCCGGCGCGGCGCGCGACGAAAGTGGATCCGATGGTGGCGCTCAGGTATGAGTGACGCGGCTCGGTCGTTCGTTCGTTGTCCGTTGTCGAATGGCTACGGACAAAGAACAACCACTGCTTCAATCAACCGATTGTGCCCACGTTTTGGGCATTGAGCTTCAACCATTTCGTATGCTCACGTCGAAGCAAAATACCGATGAGAGTTCGCTTTGAACGCTAACACCTGTCTTTTCAGCCGCTTGGTCAGTTTGTTTAGCTCTGGCCTGCGAAATGCTTATTGCTGCGGCGAAAGGAGACCTGGAATCAGTGGCAGTTCCGCATACTGATAGACTCAGGTGAAAAATGAAGATGAACATTCAACAGATTAAAAAGTATGCTTTTGCATTGGCGCTGGCGTTAGGCTTTGTGATTGCGCCGGGTCTATCGAGTCTGTCCGCAGTACAGGCGCAGGATTGGTGGCGGCATCGTCAGGATCGTTGGGACGATCGGCGTGATCGCCGGGATGACCATCGGGATGATCGCCGCATTCGTCGGGATGACCGCAGAGATGACCGTCAGGATCGTTGGGATGACCGCCGTGACCGTTGGGACGATAGGAATCGCTACAACGAAGAGGAACAGAAGGGCTTTCGTGATGGCTTGAGACGCGGTCAGGAAGATTTGCGAGATCGCAGACGGTTCGATCCCAACAACTCCAGTCATTTCCGAAATGGAAACTCTTCCTACCGCGAAGGTTTCCGCAGAGGTTATGCGCAAGGGTATCGCCAATATGACGGTCGCAGGTGGTAATCGCGCCGCCGCGTTTAAGGGATGAACTCCAAAATTGAAAAGCCGCCGGTTATCGAACTGGCGGCTTTTGTTTTATAAGGGATCAATGGCGGTAACGTCTCTTGTACTTGTTTTTCTTATGGTAGTGATAGGCCGTTCCGCCGCCTGCGCCCACGCCCGCGCCGATCAGCGCGCCTTTTCGTCCGCCGATCAATCCGCCCGCACCCGCGCCGATTGCCGCGCCGAGTCCAATGCGTTTGGCGGCTTTTTTCTTGCCAGCTTCTGGATTCTTTCGCCGCTGCATAGTGGCCGCGTCCGCGCTCAGCAACAGACAGGCGATGAACAGACAAGTCATCAGCAGCGTCGAAATTCGTTTAACAATCGTTGATTTCCGCATAAAGTTTTCCTCCTCGTGACGAATTTGGGTTTTAGGTCTTGCAGGCTATACCCGCATCCGATGCCTTTCAAGCCGACTTGCGGAATCGCCTGGCTGCCGCTATCTTCGCCCGCCGTATGACAGAGCAAAGTTCAATGAATGATTCGCAAAATGTCGCGTCTGCAAATCGGCGCGCGGCGTTGATTTATGGGCTGGCCATGCTGGTTTCGCTGATTGGGATGGGAGATTCTCTTTACCTGACGGCGCAACACCTGACTGGACGCAGCGTCCAATGCACAATCACGCACGGATGTTCCCAGGTACTAAGCAGCAGCTACGCTTCCTTTGCCGGAATTCCCACGGCAGCATTCGGGGTGCTGGCGTATTTTGCCGCGTTCAGTTTGGCTACGCTGGCTGTTTTCGGTTATGCCTGGGCGCGCGCCGTGCTGGCTTTGCTGGTTGCGCCGATGTTGCTGGCGACGCTGGGACTGCTTTATGTGCAGGCCTTCGTCCTGCATGCCTTCTGCCAATACTGTCTGCTTTCCGCCGCAGTGACCTTGACGCTGACGGCGCTGGTCG
>CAZRXE010001035.1:0-2483 GCA_964603695.1 uncultured Heliomicrobium sp. | reverse complement strand
GACCCTATCGGCGCCGGCGTGCATGAAGCTCCGTGTCATTCCCACCAATCCCTCGCCTTTGACCTCTTTGCCCAAACCGGTTTGGCAGGCGCTCAACACCACCAAATCGGCGGAAAGCCGGAGATTGAAAATCTCGTGTGCGGGCAGAAATCCGTCCAATGGCCGTCCCTGCTCATCCACCAGCGACAGCACCAGCCCGGACAGTTCCGGGTGAACGGTGTTAATCAAAGCGTGCGTCGCAAAATGCACGATGCGATAGCTGTTCAACTCCGCTCCGGCGACCAGAGCGCGGTTGGCTGCGAAATCCACCGCCCGCAACCGCGACGTTTCTTTCACCAATCCGGCGATTTGATCGGCTTCCCAGCGCGTGCCGGGAAGCCGTGGAATGTATCCGCCGAATCCGCCGCCGGCGAGATCAGCCTTTTCCGAGCGGAGATCGTTCAAGGCTCTCAGCAACGCCGAGCGATTTACTTGCATAGAGGGCGATGTTTTTCGGCCCGCCGTGACGCGAACATCGTCTTCACTGAAAACCGGGTCGGCGATGACGGCCAGTTGTCGCGACGGCGATTGGCGGTCGGCGTGTTCCTGACGCAGCAGACCCAACACGGAAGCCGACGGCAGATAAGCAATCTCGAGATCCACAATCAATGGACGGCGCGCGTCGGCAGGCTTCGGCAAAACCGCGAACGGAATGAACTGCAAGGTTTCTTGCGCCACCACTACTAACCGTTGCTGCTTCAGACGGTCTGCCACCGGCAATAAAATCATGCGGCTCAATTCAGCAGCGGCTTGCGGCAACGCGGCATCGGCTTGCGCGATGCGGGCGTGACGTTGCAACGAAGATTCATTCGATTGAAAACGGTTGCGGGCCGTCAGCAGATCGTAAAACCGCCGGCCCGCCGCATTGATCTTCGCGCGCGGCGGCAGCGTGTAACTCGTCACTGCTTCGCGCGTCACGACCCACAAAAAGCTACGTTCTTCGCCCAGGCTGTATTCCAACAACAGCGTTTTGTCATCCAGTAACCGCCGGATTTCCGCCACCGCCAAAGGCTGCGCTTGCGTCAATGCCGCGTAACGTGGGCTGATGGCGCGGATTTGTCCCAACACGTCGCGATATTCCGCTTTGATCGCCTGAATCTCTTTCGCCAAAGTTTTCAAAGAGTCTTCGCCACCGCGTCCGGTTTGTAAATGCAATTGCGCTTCGGCCTTCGCTCTCAACCGCTCTTGCAAATCACGCTCGCGCGCCAGCAAATCCGGCGGCGCACCCGAACGAATGTCCACTCGTGCTTCCGCCAATGAATCCAGCAAACTGCGCGCCCGCGCCATTTCGCTTGCTCTCAAAGCCGTTTGGTCGTGTCCAGCCTCCGGCTGCCGCTCGTGCTGCCGCATCAACAGGTCAGTGTAAAACTCGTAATAATCGCGCACCGTGCCGAGGTAAAACGCGCGCAAGTCCTGGCTGAAAACACCGGAACGAATGAACTCAGTTTGCTTCAGCGAATCTTCGATAAAGACACGCGCCTCTTCCAATTGCTTGTTGTCCGCCGCCAAGCGCGCCAGATGGTAAAGCGTGTTTGCTTTTCCTTCGCGGTCGCCTAAGTTTCGCCGTGCGGCAAGCGATTGTTCAAACAACCGACGCGCTTGCACCGGCTCGCCGAGCGCGGCCAAGCTGGCTCCCCAATTGTTGGGTACTCCGTAGCTGATTTTTGAAGTCGCTGAAAACACAGGGCTTGCCGATTTCTCTGCCCGCATTGGCGGGAGCGACGGATAAATCGTTGAACCAACAGGATTTTCTGAGCGGCTACAGCCTCCGGGCTAAGCCCTTTGACCGCAATATTTCAAAAATCCCGTGGGGAGTACCGAAATTTTTCAGGTGAGTTGTTTGGTCAGCATTTTGATTTGCCGGTCGTAGCGCGGATGGCGTGGCCGTTGCTGCCCAGTTGGCTCGCGATTTCGTCGAAAGTGAAACCGAGCGTTTGATATTCAAAAACGCGGCGCGTTCAATCGTCCATCCGGCTGACGATTTGTTGCAGCAAAATCCGTCGGTCGAGTTCATCGCCGGCGTGATGGACGGAGTGAGCGACGGTTTCGGCAAACAGGTTTTCTTCGATCAGGCGATGGAGGTTTTCTTTTTCCAGTTCTTCCAGCAGCAGGCGCTGCCAGGTTCGGTAAAGATAGGCGGCAAGATTCGTGATGGTTTCGGCTGATGCGGCGCGTTTGCGCGTCACCAGCGCACAGGCTTTCATCAAAAGGCTTCGGCCCGTGGCGGAATCGCGAAAAGTTTTCAGAGCCTCGCGCTCGGCTTTGGGCCAAAGCGCCAACGCGGTTTCGTAAACGCAACGATCTATTTCGCCGAATTCATCCGGGAAAAGTTCTGCGGTGAGCGTGGGAGAAACATCCACCGATGTCATATCAAGCACCAAATTGTTGAGTTGATTTTCGGGGCTGCCGGAATCTTAGCTGGACGATCCGTCAGGCAAGACGGC
>CAZRXE010001034.1:0-5901 GCA_964603695.1 uncultured Heliomicrobium sp. | reverse complement strand
GATTACCGAAACCACTGGGAAGAGTTGGAGCAGAATCACAACCCGTTCGCGGTTGTGGTGATTGCGCATCTGCGACTGCTCGAAACCGCGCGGAATGCTCGGCAAAGATTGGAGTGGAAGCTCACCTTGACCAAGATGCTTTATGATCGGGGGTATACCGAGCGAGAAGTGATTGACCTGTTCCGTTTTCTGGACTGGCTCTTCTTTTTACCGGACAATCTGCAACGTCAATACCGCGACGAAATTGAACGATTCGAGGAGGAACGCAGAATGCCTTACGTCACGACAATCGAACGAATGGGGATCGAACAAGGTCGGCAGGAAGGTCGGCAGGAAGGATTGCAGCAAGCCGGAGAAGACTTCGTTCGGTATTTCTTGCAACGCCAATTTGGAGAAATGAGCGAAGACCTACAGATAGCCATTCATCAGCTTTCCCTTGAGCGCCTGACACAACTGAGCCGTCAGATGTTTGACTTTCGTTCATTGGAGGATTTGCACGTCTGGTTGCGTGCGCAAGAGCTTTCCCTCGAAAACTAATTCGCGTCAATCAGGAAATAACGGAACAGACCGAAGTTTTTCCTCTGTTCCGTTATTTCGGTAACGATCAAGGAAGTCCTGCACGCAAGGATGCGCGCGTCTCTGGATTACATTGCCACCAACGGCAGGTTTGCTTTGCTGAGTTGATCGTTGAGCGCCTTGACTTCTTTGGTTTTCAATTCTTCCCAGCGGCCCAGCAGTTCAGCCAGGGTTCGTTGCGCGGCGGAAGTTGCCGCGACGGCTTGCGTGGTTGGCGGTGAGTCCGTGTCGTCCACTACGTTCATCAGCGTATAGAGTTCCCCGGCCACACTCGACAGACTGGGCGCGCCGCCTCCGCTGCCACGGCCTCCACCACCGCCGAAACGTCCGCCGCCGCCTGCGCCTTCAATCGCAGAGGCTTTTTGATCCAGAGCATTGATGGCATTCAGAACATCGGGCGCAATGGCTCCCTGCCCGGCTTTGGCTTTTAATGCTGCCAATTGCTCGCGCAGTTTGCGGATGTCGGCTTGTGCGGCGCGGGCTTTGGTGATGCCGTCGTAACAACGTGTCGAGACATCGTGAATCTGCGCCAAGCCTGCTTGTGAGGTTGTCACGCGCGGATCCATTTTGACTGTCAGCGGCTGCGTGAAGCTTTTGCCGTCCACGGTCAGGCGGACTTGATACGCGCCGGGCTGAACGAGCGGGCCGTCGGGTTGCGGCGGCGTGTCTCCATAAATCGCTGTCATCGGATAGGAACGCGGAAAGCCGGCGGGCGGCACTTGGCGCAAATCCCACGTCCAGCGTTGCATTCCGGCTTTGTTGGACAGCACGCGCGGCGCGCGGAACCAGTATTCTGGATAAGCTTGTGTTTTTGGGTCTACCACGTCGGGTTGGTCGGAACTTGAATACCGGCGAAGAACGCGATCTGCCGGGCCTAGAATTTCCAGTGTGACTTCTTTGGCGTCGGCTTTCAGCCAGTAATTGATGATTGCGCCGTCAGGCGGGTTTTGTCCCATAGGCTCTTCGGGCGGAATGGGTGTGTCTGTGTTGTTGCTGCGGCGCACGCGAATGGCCGTTTGCGGTTTGTACAAGTGCGCGGCGGCGTTGGTCACGCCAGCCGTCAACTGACGCAAGGGCGTGATGTCGTCCAGAATCCAGAAACTGCGTCCGTGCGTGCCGACGACGACATCGTCATCCTTGATAACCAGATCGCGCACCGAACTGCCGGGCAGATTCAATCGCAACGACTGCCAGTTCTCGCCGTCGTCAAAACTGACGAACACCGTTTGCTCTGTTCCGGCAAAGAGCAATCCTTTGCGTTGCGGGTCTTCGCGGACGACGTTGACGATGGTTCCATTCGGAATGCCATTGGTGATGTGTTTCCAGGTTTTGCCGCCGTCGTGCGTGCGGTAAATGTGCGGACGCAGATCGTCAATGCGCAGCGTGTTGATTGCTGCGTATGCCGTGTCGTTGTCGAAATGGCCGGCATCCATCAGCGACACTTTCATCCAGGATTTCAATTCGGGGGGAGTGACATTCGTCCAGTTTTCCCCTCCGTCGCGTGTGATGTGAATCAAGCCGTCGTCGGTTCCAGCCCAAATCGTGTTGAGGTCTTTGTGCGAAGGCGCGACGGTGTAAATCACGCCTCGACGCGGCATCGTTGCCATGTCGGGCGTGCGGTATTTGCCTATGACTTCGGGAATGTCGTAGCTCTCGCGGCTCAGGTCCGGGCTGATGACTTCCCACGAATTGCCGCCGTTCAGGGTTTTGAACAACACGTTGCCCGCAAAATACAGTGTCTTGTTATCCACCGGCGAAAAGATGACGGGCGCGGTGCGCAGGAAGCGATACTTGCCGCTGCGAACGGCTTCGGGCGCGATGTTTTGCGTCTGGCCAGTCTTCCAGTCGTACTTGGTGATTTTGCCGCCGTAGGTGATGTCCGGGTTGAGCGGATCCGGCGCGACGTAGCCGTATTCTTCGACACCGACGGTGCGCCAATCGCGCCAGGTGATTGCGCCGTAATCTCCGCGACTGGCGACTGCCGCTGAACCGCTTTCCTGCTGGCCGCTGTAGACCCAATAAGGCCAGCGATTGTCCGTGATGACGTGATACATCTGCGCCGTTGGCTGGTTGTACCAACTGCTCCAGGTCTGGCCGCCGTTGACGGTGATGGTCGCGCCTTGATCGCTGGCAAAGAGCATCACGTCTGGCTGATTCGGATTGATCCAGATGCGGTGGTAATCATCTCCGCCCGGCGCGCCTTTGAATCCCATCCAGGTTTTGCCGCCATCCGTGGATTTGTACGAAGCGGTGTTGGCGACAAACACCACGTCTGGATTTTTCGGATTCATGCGGATTTCCGCGAAGTCCGAGCCGCGCCCCCAGGTGCGCGCGTCGTTGCTGACTTTCGTCCAACTCTCGCCGGCGTCTGCGCTGCGATAAATGCCGCCGGTTTGTGGATTGGCGTCCACAGTCGCCATCAGGATGTTCGGATTGCTGCGCGAAATGTCGAAACCGATGCGGCCAAGTCCTTGTTCAAAAGTCGGCAAACCTTTGGTCAATTGTTTCCAGGTCGAGCCGCCATCGGTGGATTTGTAAAGGCCGCTGCCGGGGCCTTGCCATTGGCCGTTTTCCCAAGGGCCGTGGCGGACTTCGTACAAATCCGCGTAAACCGTTTGCGGATTCGCCGGATCAATCATCACCTGAATCGCGCCGACGTTTTCATCTTTGTAAAGCACCTGTTGCCAGGTTTCGCCGCCGTCCAGCGAGCGGTAAACGCCGCGCTCTTTGTTCGGGCCGAAAGGATGACCGCAGACCGCCGCAAAGACTCGATTCGGATTTTTTTCGTCCACAGCCATCCCGCCGATTTGCTGGCCGTCCTTCAATCCCATATTTTTCCAGGTTTTGCCGCCATCCGTGGATTTGTAAATGCCGTCGCCCACGGAAAGGTCCGGTCGCAAGGGCAAACCTTCCCCACTGCCGGCGTAAAGGATGTTCGGATTGGCGGGCGACAACGCGACATCGCCGATGGAACCTGTCGGCTGATCGTCAAAGATAGGCTTCCAGGTCCGCCCGGCGTCAGTGGTTTTCCAAACGCCGCCATTGTTGACGCCGATGAAAAACACGTTCGGTTGATCGGGAATGCCGACCGCGCCGACCGTGCGCCCCGCACGAAACGGGCCGATGTTCCGCCAGCGCAGGCCTTGATAAAGTGCGGGAGAAAAATCGCCGGTGGATTGTTGCGCCGACATGGGGCTGCCCGTCAGCGCCAGCGAAATGCAAAGAAAGGCAAGAATGCCGCGAAAGAGTTTCATTGTCTGATCTCCGGTTGAAAGGGTCTTTTTTGTACAACTCACGGTCACGAATCGAACTTGAGATGTAGTGCAGGTTTTCCAACCTGCACGGTCTTACTTCAGAACTGTCTTTGTTGGAACCAAAGGCTTTTTCGTTACAAGCAGGCGCACGCATGGAAAACCTGCGCTGCGTTTCTTTTCCTTGAAGTCTATAGCAATAGGCTACAGATGAACACGGCTCATCCCCTGAAACTTCATTGGTCTTCATCAGCGAATTTTGCAGTTACCCAGCTTGGATTTGCGCACGATTCGGCAAAAATATAGAAGTCAGGCTTTATGCAAAAAGTCTCTTGACTAATTCTAGTTTTAGACTTAATCTAAATTTGATGTCGAGATTGCAAGCACAAACCGTAGAAACAATGGTGGGCGAAAACGGTCTGAAAATGACGCCGCAACGCCGGATCATTGTCGAGTATCTGCAATCGGCACTAAACCATCCAACCGCCGATGAAGTGTTCCACGCTGTCAACGATAAATTTCCGATGACTTCGCGGGCGACGGTCTACAACACGCTCAATTGGTTGAAGGGAAATGGTTTAATCAGTGAAGTTTTCGAGGGTGGCGTGGTTCGCTATGACCCGAACACTTCAAATCATCATCATTTCGTTTGCCGCCAGTGCGGCAAGGTCGAAGATGTGGGAGCGGAATTGGTCGGCGCGTTTCAATTGGAACAAGCCGCCGCGCTTCTCGGCAGTCAGAAAGTGGAAAACTTCGAGATCACGATCCGAGGGCTTTGCGCTGACTGCCAGGCCGCATAATTCATACGCCACAAAAGACGCAGCTTTTTTTCGGCTGCGTTCTTTTTGGGAAAACTGCTTAGACTTAATCCAAATCTGGAATTACTTTAACTCAAGAAGGAGAAAGAAAAATGCTGACAGTTGGAGACAAATTTCCGAAGTTTAACCTCACGGCAGCCGTGAGTCTGGAGAAGGGGAAGGAATTCGCGGAGATCAACAATGAGAGTTACCCCGGCAAATGGCAGGTGGTGTTTTTCTGGCCGATGGATTTTACGTTCATCTGCCCGACGGAAATCGCCGAGTTCGGCAAACGGAACAAGGATTTCGCCGACCGCGAAGCGCAGGTACTCGGCGCAAGCACCGATACGCACTTTGTGCATTTGGCCTGGCGGAATAATCACGCAGATTTGAAAAGCCTGCCGTTCCCGATGCTGGCCGACACCAAACGCGAGCTTTCGACGGAACTCGGAATTTTGCATAAAGAAGCGGGCGTGGCTTTGCGGGCGACGTTTATCGTTGACCCGGACGGTATCATTCGCTGGGTGAACGTCAATGATCTGTCGGTCGGTCGCAATGTGGAAGACACACTGCGCACGTTGGACGCGCTGCAAACAGATGAGCTTTGCCCATGCAACTGGGAAAAGGGCGAAAAGACCCTGGGCAAAGCCGCTTAACAAGCAAGTAGGGACAGGCTGGAGCCTGTCCCACATTTCTGAATCAAGCAGGAGAAGCGAGGGAGAAAAGATGAGTCAGATTGAACAGCTACGCGAGGCACTACCGGAAGTGGCGAAAGACACCCGGTTGAATTTGCAGTCCGTGTTTCAAACCAGCAGTTTGACGCCGGAACAGTTGTGGGGAACGGCTGTCGCGTCAGCCATTGCCACGCGCAACGCTGAAGTGGCAAAGGCGGTTTTTGCCGATGCGCTGGGCAAGGTCGGTGACAACGTGATCGAAGACGCCAAAGCGGCGGCTTCGTTGATGGCGATGAACAATGTTTACTATCGCTTCCGGCACATGATCGGCAAGGAAACTTATTCGACCAAACCGGCGCGCTTGCGCATGAACTGGATCGGCAAACCGCTAGGCAGCAAAGCGGATTTTGAATTGTTCTGTCTGGCGGTGAGCGCGATCAACGGTTGCGAAATGTGCGTTCGTTCGCACGAAGAAGTCGTCATTAAGGGCGGTTTGAGCGAAGATCAGGTTCACGATGCGGTGCGCGTGGCGGCGACGATTCAGGCGACGGCTGTTTCGCTGGAAATCGCCGATTTGACGGATGCCGCACAAACGTTGGTTTA
>CAZRXE010001033.1:0-1739 GCA_964603695.1 uncultured Heliomicrobium sp. | reverse complement strand
CGCCGCCGGCGCGGCCATCGTGACCATCACCAGTGGCGACGGTTCGGTTTCCACCGGAGCGGTAAACATCACCAATGTCGCGCCCGGCATCTTCACGGCCAGCGCCAGCGGACAAGGCCCTGCCGCCGCCGTCGCCTTGCGCGTCAAGGCCGACGGCACATTGAGCTATGAACCGGCGTCGCGCTTCGACGGCGCGAAGTTCGTTTCCGTGCCGATTGATCTGGGGCCGGAAAGCGATCAAGTGTTTCTGCTGCTCTTCGGCACAGGCTGGCGATTCCGCAGCGGGCTGAGCGGCGTTGCCGTGACGATGGGCGGCGTGAACGCGGAAGTGCTTTACGCAGGCGACCCGGGAGAATTCGCCGGACAGGATCAAATCAACGTGCGGATTCCGCGCGGTTTGATCGGCAAAGGCGAGATTGATTTGGGATTGACGGTGGACGGCCGCGCGGCCAATACGGTCAAGATCAATGTGAAATAGTTGTTTGCAGGATTAGTTGCTGTCGAATAGGTAATGTCCGATGAATGGAAATTTGTCGGACATTACTTTTCTTTGTTTTGGGAGAAGTAATAAACCGTTCGGTACTCTCTCTTCACTGGCTTAAAAAACGAATTACTATTTTCCTTGACCCATTTCGAGCAGGTGCATTTCACCCAGATTCCATCCGTATTGTATTCATAAGCCATTACCGTCCTGTTTACAGGCACGGAGTTGTTTGAGGAATACTCAAGAGTTTCACTGACCAATCCTTTTTCATTGCGAATGAATATCTGCTTTGATCTTAATAGCCCAAATTGCCCATAACTATTCCGTTCAACTTCATGGCCTCGGTCATCAAATTTAGAAATCCATTTGAACAAGATTGAGCCGGAGAGGTCATATAAGGTCCGGCGAAGCTCACGTATCTGCTCTGTCAAGTCATATTCATAAACGGCATCCGCTATCAACTTCCCATCCGCCAGGTAGGTTCCTTCAATGGCTCCCGTCTTTCTGCCGCTCGCATCGTAAATTTCGGTGCGTTTTTTTTGCTCGTCGGATTTCAGGCCGCATTGAAGTTTTTGCTGCCACTGCCCGCGTTCAATAATTTCCGTAATCTGACCTTCGATGTTGAAGATCAAGGTCTTGGCGTGTTTGCGTCCGAACTCAACATATTCTTTTGGATTATTTGGGTCGGCAGAAAATTGCGACTCTTCCACTACCACCATTTCCAGCGCTCCGTCCAAATCATCCACGCCGTGGGTCCGTCTTTGTTGTTTATCCGCTTCAGTCAGTTTTGAGGGCGTTTGCGAAATTCCGGGAATGTTAAACAGATAAACAAGCAAGAATGCGAAAAGCAGTGACTTCAACATAACACCTCCAGGACGGGTGATAATTATTATCCGGTCACCAACATCAACTGTAATTGCGCTTGTGATTTCTGCATGGCCTTGGCGACTTCGGCAAAGCCTTCTGCAGCGCGCACCGGAGCCATTAGCGGATCGGACATCAAAAACGGATGGTTGCTGTAGCCGCTGCGGATGGCGTTGCCGAGCATCGTCAGCGCCGAAGCGGTATCGCCGAGCTGCGCGTAAACTTCGGCGGCGATGTAGTAATGATAACTGCCGAGTTGCAGGTTGGATGAAAAGGTTTCATCCAGAATTTTTTTGCCGGTTTCCAATTCGGCTTTCAGCGCGCAGCGCATGGCGCGCACGGTGGAAAAGAATATCCCGGTTTCGCCTTCGGCCAACAACTTGTCCAGTTG
>CAZRXE010001032.1:0-2510 GCA_964603695.1 uncultured Heliomicrobium sp. | reverse complement strand
CTGTTCATGCAAGCGCAGAATTTCCGCAACCGCCGCAATTCTTTTCGGAACGGCGAAGATACTTTCGTTCGTCCGATTCAGGATGATCTTTTTGAAATGAAGCGTGAACTCGCCTGTGTTGTCCGTCGCCACGACTTTCGACGGGAGTTTGACTTTGCCGATTTGCGTCCATTCCTTGAACACGATCCGCACACGGGATTCCGTCTCAGAACGCGGATCAATGACAACCAGACCGGCCATCAGCTTCAGGTCTTCGCGAAAAAACAAATGCGCGGTTTTGCCAAGCTCGTCCGAAGCGCGCAGTTTGGCGCAACGAACGCCGCTGAAATCTTCATAGCCTTCAAAGACCGGATTTTTGTAACGCGCCAATGGCGAGGCGGCAATGAATTGAAACTCATGGCTGCGAATCATCGCAGCCAGTTTTTGATCCGCCGCCGCCACCTGCCCGGTCGCTTCTTCCTGCGTCCAATATTGTTCGCCGTTGACGAAAGCCAGAAACGGCGTGCCCTGAGCCGGAACCTGCCTGAACTTCAAACGGTCGCCTCGCGCCGAGTGAATTTCGGTTTTGTATGGGCCTTTCGGCGAAACACAATCAGCCAGGGCCGTCAAACTGTGAACAGCGTCCAGCGCCTTCCGCCCGCCCATCGCGGCGAGGGAATTTTCAATAATGGTTTCGGGCGATGGCGTTTGCGCCAGACCGGTAACCAAAAGCAGCAACCAACAACCGGCTCCGAAAATGACACGTTTGAACATAATTGAACTCCAATCGGCCTGGCTCGCGGTCAAAGCTCCGCCTGAAGCGTTTTCAGCGTTCGCTGCATAAATTGCCATACTTGATGAACATGCGCGTCTTCAGTCCGCAACTGGCTGATGACCAGCCGCAACACGTACCGTCCGGAAAGTTTTGTATGCGATAAAAAGGCCTGCCCGCCGTGATTGATCGCTTGCAGCAAGGCTTCGTTGAGACAATTCAATTGTTCGTCGTCATCCATGCCCGCCGGATGAGCGCGAAAGCAAACCGTGCTGAGCGGCACGGGCGCTAAATGTTCAAAGTCCGAGTGCGCATCCACCCATTCGGCGAATTGCCGCGCCAGACGTAAGTGCTTGCGAATGCGTTCGGCCATACCTTCCGTACCGAAATAACGCAAGACAAACCAGAGTTTCAGCGCGCGAAAGCGGCGGCCCAACGGGATGCCGTAATCCATGTAATTCGTGACTTCATCGCCCTGCCCGGTACGCAAATATTCCGGCGTCAGGCTGAAGGCGCGGCGCAACACGTCGCGTCGGCGCGTGTAAAGCACGCTCAAATCCAGCGGGACAAAGAGCCATTTGTGCGGATTGACGACGATGGAATCGGCCCGCTCCCAACCGTCAAACAAGGTGCGAAGTTCCGGCACAATCGCCGCCGCGCCGCCGTGCGCGCCGTCAACATGCAACCAAAGCCGTTCGCGTTCGCAAATCGCCGCGACTTCGTTGATCGGATCAATGCTGGTGCAGGAAGTCGTGCCGGCAGTCGCCACCACGCAAAACGGCAAGACGCCCGCGCTTCGATCTTCGCGAATGGCGGCGTCCAATGCGGCGGGCAGCATTCGATAAGCCTCGTCCACCGCCACGCGCCGCACGCTTTCCAATCCCAAGCCCAAAGTCAGCGCCGCTTTATCAATCGAGGAATGGCCGTGTTCCGACGTGTAAATCCGCAAACGCGGCACGTCGGTTCGCCCGGCCAAACCGAGTTCGCGAATGTTCAATGCCGCAAGCTGTTCGCGCGCAGCGGCGATGGCGTGCAGTGTGCTGCTGGAACCGCCGTCGTAAATCAGTCCCCAGAACTCCGCCGGCAGGCCGAGTGTTTGCCGCAGCCAATCGAGCGTCGTTTCTTCCAGTTCGGTGGCCGACGGGCAGGAATGCCAAAGCATGCTGTTGACGTTGAGCGCCGCGCTGAGCAGTTCGCCCAAAATGCCGGGGCCGCTGCCCGTGGAATTGAAATAGGCGAAACAACTCGGGTGATTCCAATGCGCCATGCCCGGCATCACCACGCGGTCAATGTCGGCCAAAATGCGTTCCATCGCTTCGCCCTCGGCGGGCGGCGCGGCGGGCAGTTTGCGGCGAATCTCGCCCGGCTCGACGTTTGGAAAGACCGGAACATCCTCAATGCCCGCCAGAAAACTCGCCACCCAATCCACCAATTGATGTCCGTTTTGTCGAAATTCTTCGGCGGGCATATCGCCCAATTTATTTTCCAACGATTTCATCTTTAACGGCATTGACCGAACAGGCGTAGCTTGAAAATTCGACATAAGCGACGGCAAAGCAAAATGCCCAGACCAACAGCAAAATACGAAGAGGCGTCAGGACCTTCTTGCGCATGATTTTCTCCTTCAGAGTTTTGTTGAAATCGAACTTGCGGGCATCTTAGCACGCGCGCCGCACGCGCTTCGGAGCCTGCTTGCGTTTGAACGATAAAATCGTCGCCTTCCGTCACAACGCGGCAGGATGCGATCAAATCGGCTGTA
>CAZRXE010001031.1:0-5495 GCA_964603695.1 uncultured Heliomicrobium sp. | reverse complement strand
TGCCAGCCGACAAAAATATTACGAAGTAGCCAAGCGGGTTCTTGGCGGCGGCGCGAGTGGGAATCCAGGCGGAAGCTCTTTAAGCACGCTCGGAATCAGCACCGGCGGAATTTTGATTTTGGCCATCCTGGCAGGATTGGCCTTCACCAGGTGAGAGAAGAGTTATGCCAGCAATTACAGTCAGATCAACCAAGATTTCCAAAGTCGGCAGCAACGACGTGCAAACGCTGCGCGTGAGTGTGGATCGTTCTTTGGCCAGTGTGGGAGGCCCTGCGGCGGGAGTTGTCGCCAGCGGCGCGGTGACGGTCAGCAATGCGGATTTCACTCTGCCGGCATTGGTGCTTTACAGCACGTACAACGCCGCCGATGAAATCACGCGCGGCGCAATCTATCGCGCGGAATTGCTGGACGGCGTAGGCAACGTCGTTGCAACGCTGCCGGGATTCTCAGCTTTCCAAATTCGCCAAATCTCCGCGCAAACCACCTGGAACGAGATTCGCGAATACAACGACTTCCTGGCGCAAACGCAGGGGCTGGATAACGACAACCTCGGCAACAGCACCGAACCCACGCTGCTGAATTCGATCATCGGCGTTCTGGGCGCAACGGCACGCGCGGCGCAAGACACCATCGCGTTTTATTTCGGAATGGGCATCAACCCGCCGGGCATTCGCCGCAACGTGGCGACCGCGCAGATGGAATTCAGTCACGACGGGCTGACATGGACGGCAATGGGCAGCGGCGGCGGCGCAGGCATCACCGGCGGCGGCACGGTCGGCTACATTCCGCGCTGGACAGCCGGAACAGTGCTCGGCGATTCCGACATGTTTTACGACGCCGGCCTGCTGACGACGATTGTTCAAAACAACTTCAATGCCAACGGCAACGTGACCTTCGGTCTGGATCAATTCATTCTCAACAGCAATCCAACGCGCGCTGTTAATGCTCCATTTCTGACGCTGAAAAATAGAGCTGGGCAAACTGGTGCGGTATTGCGGCTGGACAATTCCGCCAATGGCGGAGGCGTTCAGACGCTGCTAACAACGGCGGGCGACCTTCGCCCGCGTGGAGTCAACTACACGTGGCCGGTCACAAACGCCGCCGGTCAATTGACCAACGACGGCGTGGGCAATCTGACGTGGACGCCTGGCGGCGGCGGCGCGGGAAGTTTCACGCTGGCCGGAGACAGCGGCACACCGCAGACCATCAACAGCGGTGACACGGCCACCTTCGTGGGTGGCCTGGGCATTGCCACGGTCGCGCAAGCCACGGATCAACTCGTCATCAATGTGGATTTACTTTCAACCGGCGGTTTGCAGATCAGCGGCGGCAGTAACCAATTGGGCATCCGCTTAGACACGACGACCAGCGGCGGAAATAACATTGGGCAGCTTTCGGTAGACGGACTCTACATCCCGCCCTATAGCTGGTCGGCAGCAGGCGATACAGGTGCTGCCAGCGCAATCCCCACCGGATCGTCAGTCCGATTCCTCGGACGGTCTGGATTGACCTCTGTGCTTGCGCAGCTTTCAGGCACAAGCTTTGAAGTGCGGCTGGATGTGGACTTGCTTTCAACCGGCGGGTTGCAGACCAGCGGCGGCGCGGATCAACTCGGCATTAAGCTCGACACGACGACCGGCGGCGGCAACAACGTTGCGCAACTGTCGGCCAACGGCCTCTACGTTCCACCAGGCGGCGGCGCGGGTACGTTCACACTGGCCGGCGATTCAGGCACACCGCAGACGATCAATAGCGGCGACACGGCCACCTTCGTGGGTGGCCTGGGAATCGCGACGGTCGCGCAAGCCACGGATCAACTTGTCATCAATGTGGATTTGCTTTCGACCGGCGGTTTGCAAACCAGCGGCGGCGCGTCTCAGCTTGGAATCAAACTGGATACGACCACCGGCGGCGGCAACAACGTTGCGCAACTGTCGGCCAGCGGCCTCTATGTTCCGCCGAGCGGCGGCGCGGGAACGTTCACACTGGCCGGCGATTCAGGCACGCCACAGACGATCAACAGCGGCGACACGGCCACGTTCGTCGGCGGACTCGGAATCGCGACTGTCGCACAAGCCACCGATCAACTTGTCATCAACGTGGATTTGCTTTCGACCGGCGGTTTGCAGACCAGCGGCGGCGGCAGTCAGTTGGGCATCAAGCTGGACACCGTCGCCGTCGGCAACGCGGCAACACTGTCGGCGAATGGCCTCTACGTGCCACCAGGTGCAGGCGGGAGCTTCAACTACCAGGGCAACACCGGCGGCGTCGGCACGTTGATCCTGAATTCGACGGATATTTTGCTGATCGCCGGCGGCAACGGCTGCAACACCACAATCGTGCCCGCTACGGACACGATTACCGTTGACCTAGATTTGGCTCCGGCCCAGAGTGGCAGGCCGAACACAGCTTCTTTCGTCTTGACGCAGTTGTATTGCGAACCGAGGGAATTCAAACGCACACGCGCCGTCACTGCGAACACAGCCCTTGTCCCAGCCACCGATAACGTGGTTTTGGTGGGAACCGGTGGCGGTAATGTCACCATCACGCTGACGACGCCCGCCGCCGGCGAATACAACAACTTCATCCTCAAGAAGACGACGACCGATGCCAACACCATCACACTGACGCCCGCGTCCGGGCAGATTGACGGCGCGGCCAGCGTCACCTTCAGCGGCGTGGTCGGCAGCGCCGGCGAAGCCGCTCAGATCGTCTGGGACGGAACCAACTGGTGGATCATCGGGCGCGCATAAGCACGCGCTGACGACAGAGTTTTGAACTGAGAAGGGGAAAGTATGAAACGAATTTTTTCTTTGCTGAGCTTATTGCTGGCGCTGTCTATTGGCGCGAGCGCACAGACCGCAGGCACACGCGCCAATGGCGTCGAGTTCGTCACTTCACTGCCCGCGACATGCAGTCCGGCGCAAGGGCGCACGGTGGCCACGGTCGGCCCGCCGGTTGTCTATTACGTTTGCACGGCGACCAACACTTGGAGTCAATATGCGCCTTCTTCCGGCGGCGGTGGGACGCCCGGCGGCGCGAGCGGCGATTACCAGGTCAACAACGGTTCGGGCGGCTTCGGCGCAGCCAACATCAATTTCAACACCAACGTTTCCACGCTGAGCCGCAACGGGATTGGTCAGACATCCACGGATGGTTTTGTCTTCTCGAATTCGACGGCGGCCATCTCCGGCACACAGCAGTTTTCGCCACGGCTGCGATTCACGAGCAGTGGATTCAAAACCAACGCCACGGCTGCCGCGCAGCCTCTTGATTGGGGGTTGGACTTGCAACCTACGCAGGGAGCCGCCGCGCCAAACACTAAATTCATCCTATCCAGACAAATCAACAGCGGCGGCTTCAGCACTCACAGCACGTTTGCCGTTTCCGAAGCTGGCACGGCTTATGCACTGTTTCCCGGCGGCTCTGAATTGAACTGGCCGGGCATCGCACTTGGGCCAAACTTCGGCTCGGATGCTTCCCCGGTCATCAATGGGTTTTATGCTGACCCTGGCGGGTCAACACTTATCGTGCGTCCGGCAAATCGCTTTGCGGCACACGGCAGCGGCTTCGGCGTACTCAGCGGAGCGACCATCACTTGGAGTAACAATGCCACCAGCATTCCGACCGGCACCAATGACACCGGCTTTGCGCGGGCTGTTCCCAGCGTAATCAGTTTTACCAACGGCTCGACAGGCGGCGGCACGTGGCGCGCAGTTTCCAACTCGCCCGCGCAGATCACTGCCGCGCAGAATAACTACAACCCCGGAAACACCAGCTACTTTCAACGCTGGTCTACGGACGCTTCCAGACAAATCACAGGCCTAACTTTTTCGACCACGCAGGTGGACGGGCAGGTACATGAAATTTGGAACGTCGGCACGCAGGACATTGTCCTTGTCCACGAAAGCGTCTCCTCGACGGCTGCCAATCGCTTCACCAACAGTAGCGGCGCGAACTACACGCTGACCACGAATCAGGGCGCGCGAGTGATTTATGACGCCGGCGCGGCGCGGTGGCGTGTGTTCTTATTGCAGTAATTCTTAGCCTTATGAAGTTGAATAAACTGTTTCTATCGTTGTTCCTGGCGCTGCTGACGGGCTTCAACGCGCAAGCACAGACCGCAGGCACGCGCGCCAACGGCGTTGAATTCGTTTCTTCGCTGCCAGCGACGTGCAACCCGGCGCAGGGCAAAACGCTTGGCGTGGTCGGCACGCCCGTGCGGTATTACAACTGCACGGCGACCAACACGTGGAGCGAAATCACGCCGACGGCGCAACCCGCCAACACGGTCAATTTCATTGGCCACAGCAACAGCGCGACCGGTAACGCGGTGCAGATCACCAGCACCGGCAGCGACCTCGCCGTCCCAATTCGCTTGAACCCAAAAGGCGGGGCCTATCCGAATGGGCCAAGCGTCGTCTTCCCGGTAAACACACGTTTTGACGATACAGGTCTTAAGTTCGCCGGCTTTGAAGCGTCAGGGATCGGCGTTGGTTTGAAGGCAGGCGGTTCGGTTTTTGAGATTACATCTTCAAAACTGGCCTTTGCTGGTAACGAGCTTGAGATACAAGGCTCAGCCGTTTTTTCTTGGGGGACGACCGGGACGGGCTGGTCATCAGGTATTAACACGCCGGATGACGACCCACCAGGGCGAAACACAGCCCTGGAAAAAGGCACGAAAGGCGTCATCGGCTTTGTTTCGTTTGATGGCAACCCTACGGTCAATTACCTCGGCGGCACATTTCGCGCGCGCGCCAATTCGCCCGCGCAGATCACCGGCCAGGTCAACAACTACAACCCCGGCGCGCCCAGCTATTTTCAACGTTGGAATACAAACGCGAGCCAGCAAGTCACCGGGCTGACTTTCAGCGCAACCCAAGTCAGCGGTCAGGTGCATCAAATTTGGAATGTCGGAGCGCAAGACATCGTGTTAGCTCACGAAAGCGCCTCTTCGACGGCGACGAATCGGTTCCTGACCACAACCGGGGCGAACCTCACCCTGACGGCCAATCAATGCGCATACGTCATCTATGACGACATTGCGGCGCGTTGGCGCGTCACGAAGTGCAATTGATATGGAAGTTTTGAAATTGATCGGAATCGTTGCCTCGATTGTCACGCCGTTGGTCACTGCCAGCACGGTCTATTTGCGGCTATTCGTGCGCAACGAACTCAACGACTTCCGCAATGAACTCATCAAGGAGCTTCGGCAGGAATTCGTATCCAAAGAGATTTTTGAGGCGAAGACGGAACCCATAGAACACCGCCTTTCCAAACTTGAATCCGCTTCGGCGCGCGTGCGCTGACCACCTTCAACACTCAAATCAACGCAAAAGGAGAAACGCCATGCTTTGGAATCTTGGAGCTACGTTCGTCTTGTCGGTGCTGAGAGAAGCCGTCAAGAACCCGGAAAAGAAAGCCGCCATCCGTGACCGGATGCTGGAAATTGCAAGTTTGATTCAAACCGTTTTCGGAAGCGATCCCGCCTTTCA
>CAZRXE010001030.1:0-6452 GCA_964603695.1 uncultured Heliomicrobium sp. | reverse complement strand
GGTCAGGCGATGGCGGTATTGATGGTAAAGGCATAATGCGTTTGGGCGGATTGCTCAGTTTTCATGTTATGTTTCAATGCAAACGCTACCAAGGCTCGGTATCAGCAAACCAAGTTCGCGATTTCAGAGGTGCTATGGTTGGTCGGGCTGACAAAGGACTGTTGGTTACAACAGGCAATTTTACGAAAGATGCAATGAGAGAAGCGATTAGGGATGGAGCGCCAGCAATTGATTTGGTTGATGGCGACCAATTGATAGACAAGCTTAAAGAATTAGGACTAGGAATAAAGACAAAGAAAATTGAAATTGAGGAAATCGTTGTTGAGCATGAGTGGTTTTCAAACATTTGATCCTTTTTCTGGAATCCCGTTCTGCTTGGTGCTGTTCATCTTGAAAAGAATGAAAGAAAAAAGGCACACCGTTCCCACGCCGGTTTCCAGTGCTGAGCTGATTGAAGTCGCGGCTTGAGCTTGCCGCAGACCATATTCTGTACGGAGAAATTTATGTCCACACCCCAACTACATCATCGGCTGACTTCGATGGATTCGAGCTTCCTTTATTTTGAAAAGAAGGAAGCGACGATGCACATCGGCAGCGTCAGCGTGTTTGACGGCGAAATTCCCTTTGAAGATTTCGTCGCGATGCTGGATTCCAAGATGCATCTGCTGCCGCGTTATCAGCAGATTGTCGTGCGCGACCCGTTCAATTTGGGCCATCCGACCTGGGAAGACGATCTGAACTTCAACATCCGCAATCATATTTTCAAGGTGCAGATTGATGCGCCGGGCGGCGAGAAAGAGTTGATTGATCTGGCCGGGCGCATCTTCACGCCGATGATGGATCGCAATAAACCGCTCTGGGACATCTACCTGGTTTACGGGCTGGAAGGCGGGCGGACGGCGATGGTGGCGCGCGTGCATCATTGCATGGTGGACGGAATGTCCGGCGTAGATTTGCTGAAAATCGTGTTGGACTTTTCGCCCGACGTAAAACCGCTCAACGCCAAGCCCGAACCGAAGCCGCGTCAGCCGCAGCCGGACCCGACGCGGCGTTTGTTCGATTCGATTCTGGGCGGGATGCAGGAAGGTATGGATCGTTGGATGGAGTTTCAAAACGGCTTGCTGAATTTAACCAAAGCCTTGACCAACGAGACTTCGCGCGCGGCGATGAAAAACATCAGCAGTGAATTGCCGCGCATCGCTTCGCCGGCGTCGCCGCTGCCGTTCAATGGTTCGTTGTCGGGCGAACGGCGCTTGGTTTGGAATACGTTCAGCTTTGCCGAGGCGCGGGCGATGCGCGGCGCGCTGGGCGGAACGGTCAATGACGTGGTACTGACGGCGCTGTCCGGCGCGGTGGCGCGCTATGTGGAAAGTCACGGCCATCGCGTCGAAGGCCGCAACGTGCGCGTGATGGTTCCGGTCAGTTTGCGGCAGGACGACCAACGCGGCGCGCTGGGCAATCTGGTCTCGGTTTTGCCTGTGGAGATTCCGCTGGATTTGAAAGACTCGGTTGAACGATTCCGCTACATCAACCGGAAAACGTCGGTGATGAAAGCCGGGCGCGTGGCGGAAGGATTGAATCTGTTTTCGGCGTTGGTCGGCACATTGCCGCCGCCGATGCAGGCGCTGGTGGGCGCGCTTTCGACGGCGAATCTGCCGCTGCCGCCGTTCAACATTATTTCGACCAACGTGCCGGGGCCGCAGGTTCCTATGTACGCGATGGGCAAACGGATGACGGCTTATTACCCTTACGTTCCCGTCGGATTCGGACTCGGTTGCGGTTGCGCGATTATGAGTTATGACCAGCATTTGTTCTTTGGCTTGACGGCGGACACCAAAGCGATGCCGGATGTCGAACGGCTGCGCGAGTTTTTGTACGAATCGTTTTATGAATTGCGAAAAGTCGCCGGCGTAGAAGAAATCAAGCCCCAAGTGATTAAGGCCAAAGCTGCCAAGGGCAGGCGCGGATAAGAAGGCAACGCACGCTGGAAGCGATGCGTACCCAGGAGATTTTATGTCGGGATATTCCTCATCAGTGCTGCTTCACAAAGAGATGCGTTCGTCGAACCGGCCTATCTGGCTGGAAGGTTTGGCCGGATTGGATTGGATGGCATTGCACGCCGCGCCGGTCTATTACGGTTTGGGCGTTCCGCGCGGAGACGGTTCGGCGGTCATCGTTATTCCTGGATTTTTAGGCACGGATCATTACCTGTGGGAAATGAATTTGTGGCTGCGGCGCATCGGCTACAAAGCTTATATGTCCGGCATCGGCTGGAACGCGGACTGTCTAAACACGCTGGTCGAAAAGCTTTCGACCACGATTGACAAAGCCTTTGTCGAAACCGGCGGCAAGGTGCATTTGATCGGTCACAGTCTGGGCGGAATCTTGGCGCGGTCGGCGGGCGTGCGCTGGTCGGACAAAGTGGCTTCGGTGATTGCACTGGGTTCGCCGTTTCGCGGCGTTTGTTCGCATCCGATTGTGCTGGAAATGGCCGACCGCGTTCGTGAACGCGCCAAGATCAAACATCGTCAGGAAACGCATCCCGGCTGTTTCACCACGGTTTGCAGTTGCGATTCGGTTTCGGCTTTGCAAATTCACCTGCCGTCTTCGGTTCCGAACACGGCGGTTTATACCAAGATGGACGGCGTGGTGGATTGGCGCTACTGCATCAACGACGATCCGGCGACCAACTTTGAAGTGCAGGGCACCCACGTCGGATTGGCCTTCAATCATCAGGTTTATAAATTGATCGCCGAGCGGCTGGCAGGGAAGTGAAGCGGATATTCCGCCCTCATTAAGTTTGACTGTAAATCAATGTGGCATAGACAGGATTGACAGGATTTGTTGCAGGATTGACAAGACCTGTCCAAAAGCCCAGCAACAACGCCTTAACGCGATCCTGTCAATCTTGAAGAAATCCTGGTCATCCTGTCTAAATGCCTGATTGTTTTTGGTCTCATACCTATTCCTGATGAAGCAGCGTTCCTCGAAATTTCCTCGCCTTCCTGTCGTATTCAATGACGAAACTGTCCAACGTTCCCGCGCGGCCACGATAATCTATTTCGTACTTCCACTTTCCCGGCGCGATTGGTTTCTTGCTGAACAGATAATCCACCCACAGCCAGGTTTCCGTTTCCGTCCGACCATTGTCGGTGATGGCAAGTTCGATGGGATATTGAATGACGCGGTCTTGTTCAGGGACGTAGCCGATCAGCGTAGTCTGAAGTCCCATGCAAGCGGGCGCATCGAAAAGCGCGAATTCCAGCGCCTGGCCATCGCCGTTGTAATCGCGCAGCCACAGAATGGTTGGCTTGCTTTCGCGCTGTTTGTCGGTTGACGCCGTGCGGTAGTAATAGCCGGGGCGAATTCGATAAGGCAGGTCGAGCAAGTCGTCGTCGCCATGCGGATCGCGAATTTCCAATGTGCTGAGGATGCTGCCGCGTTGCGCGTCCACCAGTGACACTCGCGTCTGCCCGGAATAACTGCTTCCCCTGGTTTCGTCTGGGCAAGTGTAAGGATCATCCGGCCCGTAACCGTTGGGATTGCGTTCGGGATTGAGCATCCATAGAACCAGCTTGCGATTGCGATAGCCCTGCGCCGCCAGACTGCGCGTTTCCAGAATCAACGCGCCTTTCGGCAAATCCGATTTGGCGAGTGGTTGCGCCGCTTGTGCGTTCACGGTGCAGTAAAGACTGATGAGGAGTTGAAGCAGCAAATCCATAAAAGTTACTTGATTGCTCCCGCGCGAAAGATGGTTTTGGGAATCATTCCGTGAACGCCTTTCGTGCCGTCCACCAATTGCGTGATGCTGAAATCCGCCGCCACGCTCGCCAACATATAAGCTTCCTCGCGGCTCAGTTTCTTTTCCGTGACCAGAAAATCAATCATCTCGCGCACGGCGATTTTGGTCGCGGTAGTCAGGTCTTCGTCAATGCCCATTGTGATGAACGCGGTGGGCGTTTCGGCGCGCGGCCAGCGTAGTTTCAAATCCTTGCGCACGATGAGCTGAAGCGTGCCGACGAGCGAAGTTTCCAGCGCGGTGATACAGACTTCGCCGTTGCCTTGTGCGGCGTGGCCGTCGCCGACCTGGAACAACGCGCCGCGCGCGTGAACAGGTATAAACAGCGTGGTTCCGGCGACCAGCTCTTTGTTGTCCAGGTTGCCGGCGTGAATGCCGGGCGGGGCACTGCCGACGCGACCGCTGGCTTCGGGTGGCGCAACGCCCATGCTGCCGAAAAACGGGCGTAGCGGGATTTCAATGCCTTCGCGGAATTTGCCGAGCATTCGTTTTTCATCCAGCGGGATGATTTTCATGCTTGAGTTGGGAAAGTCTTCCGGCAGAAAACCCGCGCCGGGACGAAAGGCTGTGTAAGCGTAGGGAATCGCCAGCTTGATGGATTGGATGCGGACTTCCAGCACGTCGCCCGCTTCCGCGCCTTCAACATAAATCGGGCCGGTCAGGATGTGGCCGCCGGGGCCTTTGTTGGTGGCATTGGCGACGATGTCGCGCAGCGCGGCTTCGATTTGTTCCGGCTTGACGCCAGCGCTTTCCAGCCGCTGCGGCGTAGAGGTGATGAGTGTGTGGACTTCGACCGTGTCGCCGGATTGAATGCGCAGTACGGGCGGCGTTTTCGCGTCGTAATGGCCGTAAGCCACTGTGGCGAGCGTTGGTTTCAGGACGTGTTTTTTCCCGGCTTTGCTTTGTTGCGCCGGTGCGTTGGCGGCAAGCAGCGCCACGAACAGCGCGAAAACGAACGCTCGCTTCAGAAACGATTGGGTCTGCATGGTGATCCTCCGATTTGCGATGAGATGCGACAGAGCATCGTCGCAAACGCAAAAAGGGTCAAAGGTTTTCAATCAACCTTTGACCCTTTGCGGCAAAAAGCGGGTTGGTGTCACTCGTATCTTAAGGCGACCATCGGATCCACCTGGGTTGCGCGGCGCGCCGGAAAGTAACAGGCCGCCGCGGCGACGCCGGCCAACAGCAATGCGATGACGGCGAAGGTCAGCGGATCCGTCGCCGTCACGCCGTAAAGCATCGCCGACATCAACCGCGTCAGTCCGAACGCCGCGCCCAGTCCGATGACCAGGCCAATTGCCGTTAGCATCAGCCCTTGTCGCAAGACCATTTTCAACACGTCGCCGGTTCCAGCGCCCAGCGCAATGCGGATGCCGATTTCCTGCGTGCGCTGCGCCACGGAATAGGCCATTACGCCGTAGAGGCCGATTGCTGTCAGCAACAACGCCAGTCCGGCAAACAGCGTCAGCAACAGCGCATTGAATCGCGGCTGCGAAACCGCCGCGCCCAGGAATTGTTCCAGCGTCTTGACGCGGTAAATGGGAACGTCTTTATCCAGCGAAGTGACTTCGCGCTGAATGGCTCCGGCCAATGCGCGCGGATCGTTTTTCGTGCGGACAACCAGATTCAGATTGCCGAAAGACATCTGCGAATGCGGCAGGTAATACTCCGGCTCGTAATCGCGTTTGAGCGATTGGCGGTGTTTGACGTTTTTGACGATGCCGACGATTTCGTACCACTTCTTTTCCTCACCCATTGAAATGCCGGGTTTCAGATGTTTGCCGAGCGGGTTTTCGCCGGGGAAGTGTTTTTGCGCGAAGGCTTCGTTGACGATGATGACCGGTTGGGATTTGGCCGCATCGCCCGCATTGAACTCGCGCCCGGCCAAGAGCGGAATCTTCATCGTGGGAAAGTATGCTTCGCTGATGACACGGAAATGCGCGCTCGGCAATTCGCCTTTGGGAATATTGCGGCCTTCGACCTCGAAGGAAATCGAAAAGGTGTCGCCGCTCAGCGGCAGCGGCGCGATGGCGCTGACCGATTCCACGCCCGGCAAGGCTTTCACCTTTTCCAGCAACGTTCGGTAAAACGCCGCCGTTTGTTCCTGTTTGGGATATTGAGTGTCGGGGATTTCCACCGACGCCGTCAGCACGTTGCGTGTGTCGTAGCCCAAATCCACCTGCTGCAACTTTCGAAAGCTTTGCAGCAACAATCCCGCGCCGATCAGTACAACGCCGGCGACGGCGATTTCGGCGACCACCAGCGTATTGCGCATTCGCGAACGCCCGCCCGAACCCGAAGCCCGCCCGCCTTCTTTCATCGCTTCGGTTAGTTCCACTTTCGATGCCTGCAAGGCCGGAGCCAGTCCGAAAATAAGTCCGGTTGCGGCGGACACCAGCAGCGTGAAGCCGAAGACCCAGCGATCCAGATTGATTTCAGATAAACGCGGCAGGTCTTCAGGAATCATCCTGACCAACATTTCCGTTCCCCACCACGCCAGCAGCAAGCCCAATAAGCCGCCCGCCAAACTGAGCGTCAGGCTTTCGGTTAGCAGTTGGCGGATGATGCGCCGGCGACTGGCGCCCAGCGCCGAACGCACGGCGATTTCCTTGTAACGCGCCGTGGCCCGCGCCAGCAGCAGATTGGCGACATT
>CAZRXE010001029.1:0-2211 GCA_964603695.1 uncultured Heliomicrobium sp. | reverse complement strand
CCTGCCGGCGGGGTTGAATTTGGACGCGGCAACCGGCGTTTTGTCTGGGACGCCGACCGCCGCAAGCAATTCGTCATTCATTGTTACGGCTACGGATGTGAATGGTTGTGCCGGCTCACGCGCTTACACGCTGTACGTTGCGGCGGCTTTGCCATTGACAGTGACTCGGGCAGGAGACGGTACGGGAATGGTGACGAGCAATCCGGCGGGCATTAATTGCGGTGCAAATTGCGCGGCGAGCTTTGCCCAGGGGACGGTTGTGACGCTGACAGCCGCGCCCGACGCTTGCTCGACCTTCACCGGTTGGAGCGGCGCTTGTACAGGCACGGGCAGTTGCGTTGTGACGATGAACACGGCCCAGTTCGTGACGGCGAACTTCGCCGCACTGCCGTTCACGATTGCTCCGACCAATGCCTCGTTCCCGGCCGCCGGCGGTTCCGGCAGCGTCCAGATCAGTGGGACGGCAGGATGTGCCTGGGCGGCGGTGAGCAACGACGGCTGGATCACCATCACTTCAGGCGCAAGCGGCACAGGCAACGGAACTGTCAACTACACCGTCGGGGTCAATGGCGGCGCGGCGCGTTCGGGGACAATGACCATTGCCGGCCGGACTTTCACTGTTACGCAGAGCTTCGGCGGCCAAACGCTGCTTGTGACCAACACCAATGACAGCGGGCCGGGTTCACTGCGACAGGCAATTCTGGATGCCAACGCGATTGCCGGTGCGAACAGCATCAGTTTCAACATACCGACCAGCGACGCGGGTTTTGACGGAACGGTGTTTATCATTCGACCACTGACTCAATTACCCGCGCCGCAGGACGATGCCGGCGCGACGATTGACGGCGCAACACAGACCGCCTTCACCGGCGACACCAACACGGCAGGGCCTGAAATCCTGCTGAGCGGCGCTTTGTCACCGCTCTTCGGGCTGCTGTTGGGCGGCGCGAATAACGTCATCAACCGTCTGGTGATTAACGGTTTCAGCTCCAATATACGCATCCTTTCGAATGGCAATCGCGTGACGGATTGTTACCTGGGAACCAACGCCGCCGGCAGCGCGGCGCAGGGCGGCGGAGCAGCCACGAACGGAGCCGGCGTGGATATAGGCCGCGGCACCGGCAACGTCATTGGCGGCACTCAGGCCGGAGCGGGCAATCTGATTGGCGGCAATGTGTTCGGGGTTTTCATACACGGCAGCGGCAACCGGGTCGAAGGCAACCGGATCGGCACGAATGCCGCCGGAACGGCTGCGCTGCCCAACGAAACAGGTGTCTGGATCGCCACCAGCACGCTGCAGGCCGGCAACGACAACTCTGTCGTCAACAACCTGATTGCCTACAATCAGACCGGCGTGCTGATACAGAGCGGTAATCTGGGCGCGGTCGGAAACGCCGTTTCGAGCAATTCGATTTTCGGCAACACGAGTTTGGGGCTTGACCTCGGAGGCGATGGACCAACGCCGAACGACGTCGGCGACTCGGACGTTGGCGCGAACCAACTGCAAAACTTCCCGATGCTGACTTTGGCCCGCACTCAGGACGGCCAGACATTGATTCAAGGAATGCTCAACAGCCTGCCCAACACAACTTTCACCATTCAGTTGTTCGCCAACCTCGCCTGCCACTCCAGCGGCTCCGGCGAAGGTCAAACTTTCGTTGCCGCCACGACCGTAACCACGGACGCCGGCGGAGCAGCGGTTATCAGTCAGACCCTGACGACGGCGCTGGCCGCCGGCAGCTTCGTCACGGCAACGGCCACCGATCCCGGCAACAACACCTCTGAATTTTCGGCGTGCGTGCAGGTCATCGGCAGCGGCAGCGGCTCAAGCAACCTAATGCTTTATGCCTTGCCGAAACCGATTCGCCTGCTCGATACGCGAGCAGGTCAGACAGGATGCGATGCGCCGGGTGCGCCGATTCCGGGCGGTACTGGGGGCATTCGCACTCAGTTCGCCCGGCGGACTTGCGACGGCATTACCATCCCGCCCAACGCCCAGGCCGTTACCGGTAACATCACAGTCGTGCCCACGGGCGGAGGCTTCCTGACCTTGTTTCCAAGCTCTGCGGCGCAGCCCACTGTCGCCAATTCCAACTTCGGCCCCAACGAAGTCACCAATAACGTCTTCACCGTCGGACTCGGTGCAGGGGACGGCGCGTTCAAAATCTTTGCCAGCGCGACAACGCACGTGATTGTTGACGTGACGGGCTA
>CAZRXE010001028.1:0-3423 GCA_964603695.1 uncultured Heliomicrobium sp. | reverse complement strand
GGCACAAACCGCTGTTGAGCCGCGTCGTAGCTCATCAGGGACTCGTAAATCACCGAACCGTCAGCCCTCACGCGCAAGGCGTTGGCTGCCGCAACGCCTTGTCCGCCAGCGTTGGCCGCAAACAGACTCGGCGCGACAAGAGCGATTTGTTCCAAGCCGGAGACGGTTTTGCCGTCGCCGCTGGTGATGGTCACCAACGCGATGCCGGCAGCGGTGCCGGCAGGAATCTGGTAATTGACCTGATTCGGCGAGACGAAAAACAGTGGGGCAAACCGTTCAACGCGGTTACTGTCTCTGACCGCAACACGAGTGCCGGCGAGCGCCATCGGCAGCGGTTGCGTTTCTGCGACTTGCGTCGTCGTCGCCAGCCGCGCACCGAAGGCTGCCGCGATAACTTCGGGCGCAAGCCTATTGCGCCCGAACCCGGCGGCGGAAACACTGGCCACGTCGCCCGGCAACACCAACCGAAACATGCCGCGCCCGTGCGTGGCCGCCACCAAACTGCGGCTGGCCGCGTGGTAGCGCAGCATCATCACAGCGACGTTCGGCAATCCGTTCGACAGTTTGAACCAGGTTGCCCCGCCATCCGTCGTTTGAAAAACCCCTATGTCCGTGCCGATGAAATAAGCGTTGGCCACAAGCGGATCAATTACGACTGTCGTGGCAGGCACATCAGGCAAATTGCCGCTGATGTTACGCCACGTGGTACCTTGATCGGTGGTCAGGAAAACGTGGCCCGGCGTGTCGGGTGTGTTTTGATTGAAGCCGGAGTAAATGGCCACGGCACGTTGCGGATCGTTCGGATCGAGCGCGATGTCGGCGACGAAGCGGTTCGGCAACGGCGGTTTGGTCAAATTGGTGAAGGTTGCACCCGCCAACGCGCGCGCATTTTTCGTCATTTGAATCAAACCGTCGCCGGTACCAACCCAAACCTGCTCTCCTAGCGGCGTCACGCTGCGATCAAGCTGCGGATGCGCAGCAATCGCACTGATGAGCGAGGGAAAACCGCTTTGAAACGGCGCGTCTGGATCGGGCGTGTTTTTGGTCAGGTCGGCACCAAAACCATCAGCACTCGCGCCCAAGCCGTCCCACGTCACGCCGCGATTGGCCGAACGATACAGCCGATGCGTGCCGTAATAGATGGGATTACCGTTTGCACCGCCCGTGCCGGTGACCTGCGCCATCGGCGCGTAAAAACTCACGCGGTCTGACGGATGAATATTGCCAATGGCGGCGCTGCAACGGAAACAACCACGCAATGACCAGGCCGCGCCACCATTGGCCGAAAACGCCGTGCCTAATGTCGCGTTCCCGGTGCGACCGTTCAGATTGAAATAGGTGTGATACATCGCTTCGGGATCGGCTTGATCAATCAGCGTGAACCCACCGTCACCGTCGTCGGAATGAAACCAGGCCGCCGCGCCATCGTAGCGGTTCGTTCCGTTGTCCTGCGTCCCTCCAATCAACGGAGTCGTCTGCAACGGATGCAGCGCCACGGACATAAATTGTGTGATGCTGAGCGTGCGATTCAGATTCACCCAGGACACTGTGTCTGCTGTCGCATTCGCCGTCCGCCAGATACCGCCGTCATTGCCAGTGAATAACACATCGCGATCGTTGGGCTGGATGACGATGCAATGAGTGTCGGAATGCAACCCGCCGCTGAGACCATCACCGCGACTGATCCCAGTCCAGGTCAGTCCACCGTCGCGGCTCCGCCTGACCGGGCCGTCCGTGCCTGAGCGATTGGCGGAAGCACCGAAATAAATAACGTTAGCGTCCACTGGATCCACCGCAATTGCCAGATTGTAAAGCGCCTGTTGCAAGCCGCTGGGATCGCTGGGATTGTTGCCTTTGATCCAACTCGCGCCGCCGTCAGTCGAGCGATAAATACCGAGCAATTCGCCAGGCTTCACGGCGGTGGTGATGGCCGCGTAAAACGTCGTATTGGACGAAGGCGCAAGCGGCGGCCCGGCAGCCAGATCAATGCGTCCGAAATCGCCGGCAGGCAAACCATTCGTCAGCTTTTCCCACGCCCCAGGCTCGCCGCCGTTATTCGAGCGATAAATACCCAGCCCGCGCAAAGCCGCAAACACACGCCGCGAGTCGCGCGGATCTAGCAACACATCCGTGCCCGAAACTTCGGTCGTCGCATTCGCCGGATTCAGATTGCGCCACGTCACGCCCGCGTCGGTGGATTTCCAAACCCCACGATTGCCGCGCGGAGCCTGACCTACGTTGAGCGAAGCCGTGGTGAATTGGCCTATGCTCGTGGCGGCATACAACGTCGCAGGCGCATTCGGATCAATGGCTAGAGCCGTAAATGAGGCGTAAAGAAACGCCGGCAATTGTGGATTATTGGTTGAAGGGGGACCGGGAATTTGCCGCCACGTTGCCCCTCCATCAATGGATTTGAGCAATCCCGCACCGTAATAACACAATGGCGGTTCTTTGCCTTCGCCTGTACCGATATAAATGTTATTTGAGTTAGTCGGATCAACCGCAATCGCGCCGACAGCCAACGAAGGTTGATCGTCAGTCAGCGGCGTCCAGCTTCCACCATTGTCACGCGAACGCCAGAGTCCACCTTGCGCTGCGCCCAGATAAACCGTCTGATTGCTCGTCCCGTTGTAACCCGGATCAAGCGTGACGGTGGTCACTCGCCCAGCCACTTGCCCGCGCGGAGAACCGAAAGTTTGCCCACCGCTGATGGGCTGCGGTCCCAAAGGCGTCCAGGCAGGCTGCTGCTCTGGCTCAACAAAGCTACCTGGCGCAAAGGCATTGCGTTCACGCAACCGCTCTTCTTCGGCTTGCCACTCCTGAATAGCCGTTGCGCGCGCGGCAGGCGGAATATCTTCGCCAGGATACGCGCGTTGACCATAAAACCAGCCGAGACGCTCCGGCCCTTCACCTTCTCCGGTTTCGGCCACCGGACGGCGCAATTGATCTGACTGGCCTTCGTCTTGATGCTGGAAACTATTGACTTCCAGCATCAAACCGAACGTGATTGCCCCACACAACCAAATACTCAATAGCAATTTCTTCCTCATTATTTCCTCCAATGACTTTCTTTCCAGCCCTCCGGCCTTTTCGGAAATCAAGCCTTCGTCACTCTTGAATGGAATCGCCACCCACGCGACATTCACCTGAGCAGGCACACTTCAGCCGTTTCCGACCTTCGACCGTATCGGTGTTTGGAAAGAAAATTCCTGGGCTGACAAAGCTGATTGGCTGTCTACGATTCGGGCTATTTGAACTAACCCATTGTCTTTCCTGCTCCAGTTTTTATCTTTGTGGACGTTATCGCCAGATCAACCGACCCGCTGGCAATAGCCGCTACGTCTGTGCCTGACGCTTACGAGCCAATAACCCAGGATGGCTAAGGCTCCGCTGTAATTCGAACACCTTGAACAGTGTCGCCGC
>CAZRXE010001027.1:0-2159 GCA_964603695.1 uncultured Heliomicrobium sp. | reverse complement strand
GATGCGATTGGGCCGGGTCTGGTCTTGTGGCATCCGAACGGCGCGTTGATTCGCAAAGTTATCGAACAGTTTCTGAACGACAAGCTTTATCAGAGCGGCTACAGTTTCGTGAACACGCCGCACGTCACGCAATCGGAACTGTTTCGCATCTCCGGTCACTTGGAAAATTACCAGGAAGGTTTGTATCCGGCGATGCACACGGGCGACAAAGGCGAAAAGGAAGATGTCGAATATCGGATGAAGCCGATGAACTGCCCGTTCCACATTCAGATTTACAAAGCGCGGCAACGGTCTTATCGCGATTTGCCGCAACGTTACGCCGAGTACGGGATGGTTTACCGTTATGAGCGTTCGGGAGTGACGCACGGGCTGATGCGCGCTCGCGGCTTTACGCAGGATGATGCGCATCTGTTTTGCACTCCGGAGCAGTTGGTTCACGAAGTTTTAGGCTGTCTGGAATTGGTAGATTTTGTGATGAAAGCTTTCGGTTTTGAGTACAAAGCCGAGCTTTCGGTTCGTCACGCAACGGATCATTCCAAGTACATTGGTTCGGATGATGTCTGGACTCTGGCCGAAAATGCTCTGACAGATGCGTTGAGTCAATACGGTTTGCCTTATGTGCGAATGGAAGATGAAGCCGCGTTTTACGGCCCGAAAATTGACTTCAAGGTGGTAGACGCAATCAAGCGCACGTGGCAGCTTTCGACAATTCAGGTGGATTTCAATCTGCCGCAGCGTTTTGGGTTGGAATTTATCGGCTCGGATAACAAACCGCATCAGCCAATTATGGTGCATCGGGCGATTCTGGGTTCGTTTGAGCGGTTTTTTGGCATTTTGATTGAGCATTACGCCGGTGCATTTCCGGTTTGGCTGGCTCCGACGCAGGCCATAGTGCTGCCGATTTCGGATCGGTTTAATGACAAGGCGTTGGAAGTTGAGCGCGAATTGCAAGCGGCTGGTCATCGTGTCCAGGCTGATCTGCGCAGTGAAAAAATCGGTGCGAAGATTCGCGATGCTCAACTGAAAAAGATTCCTTTTATGCTCGTGCTTGGCGAACGCGAAGCCGAAGCCGGGCTGGTTGCGGTTCGCGATCGTGTCAAAGGCGACACCGGCGCGATTCCCGTAGCAGAATTCAGCGCGCGGTTGAAAGACTTGGTCTGCACGCGCGCAATGCAGACGTAGTCAAATCTGAGATCTGAGATTTGAGATTCACTTGGAGGTGACTCTATTAACACAGGTGGTTATTCAGGCGGCGGCTATAGAGGCGGCGGACGCGGTCCACAACGTGGCCCGCAAGTTCGTGTCAATGAACGGATTCGCACGAAAGAAGTGCGTGTGATTGACGAAGAAGGGCAGCAGCTCGGCATTATGACGCCACAAGAAGCGATCAAAACTGCGCGTTCGCGCGGCTACGATTTGGTCGAAGTCGCGCCGCAAGCCCAGCCGCCCGTTTGTCGAATCGTGGACTTCGGCAAATATCTGTACGAGCAGAAAAAGCGCGCCCACGAAGCCAAAAAGAAACAGGTCGTCATTGAAGTCAAAGAGATCAAGTTTCGTCCGGCGACCGACGAACACGACTATAATTTTAAGATGAAGCATGCCCGCGAGATTTTGGCCGACGGCAACAAGGTGAAAGCCACCGTTCGTTTCCGTGGCCGCGAAATCACACACAAGGAATTGGGTGCGCAATTGCTGGAACGGCTGGAAAAAGATTTAGCCGATGTCGGCGTTCCCGAATTCCGCCCGAAGCTGGAAGGTATGCAATTCATTTTGATTTTTACACCGAAGAAGTCATAACCGTCCGCTGTCCGTTGTCCGTCGTTTGTTGCCCTGGCAACTACCACTGACCACAGGCTGCTGACAAATTGGAGGAATTATGCCTAAGTTGAAAACCCATAAGGGCGCGGCCAAGCGGTTTCGCACCACCGCGACCGGCAAAATCAAGCGCGGCCATTCGCACGCGCGCCACATTCTGACGAAGAAGACCACGAAGCGTAAGCGCCTGCTGGACATTGACGTTCTGGTTTCCGAAAGCGATCAGAAACGTGTCGAAGCCATGCTGCCTTATGGCAGAAGCTAGTCGCTGAATTCATCCGGTTCAGCATTCATCATTCATTTTTTCCGTTAAGTAAGGAGGGCTTATGCCTCGCGCAAAACGT
>CAZRXE010001026.1:0-10807 GCA_964603695.1 uncultured Heliomicrobium sp. | reverse complement strand
GTTGAAAGGTAATGCGCTTCGGGATTGGCTGGGTTGGCGTATTGATTGGTCAAAAGCGCGTTCGGCATTTCGGCGGCGATGCGTTTGGCGGTGTTGACGTAATGATCCGGCGAATCGAGTTTCGCGGCGGAGGAAACGACGATCACGTCCGCGCCGAGCGATTTCAGATAACGAACTTTTTCCTGACTGGCTTTGTCCGTCATCACGAAAATGCAACGATAACCGCGCACGGCGCAGGTCAGCGCCAGACCGATGCCTGTGTTACCGCTCGTGGCTTCAACGATGGTTCCGCCAGGTTTCAAATCGCCCAGGCGTTCGGCGCGATCAATCATTGCTTGACCGATGCGGTCTTTGACGCTGCCGCCGGGATTGAGTGATTCAATCTTGGCCAGCACCAGTGGTTTCAAACCGCGCGTCAATTTGTTCAGCTTGACCAGCGGCGTGCCGCCGATCAGTTCCAGAATGTTGTTTTTGTAATTCATTGGGATTCACCAAAAGCCAAAAAGTATGGCGGTTATGCGGGAATGTCGAGATGTGTTTTGCACCGAGGTGATTGTGACAAGTTTGGTGGCTGCGGATCAACTCTTAGCGGTCAGGCGAGGCAACGTGTCCAGCGGCGTGCCGAACGCGAAAGCCTCATCCATATCGTGCGTCACGCAAACGATGGTTTTGCAGACGGAAACTCAGCCGGCGCTGAGCGAATTGCCGCACTTGTTGCAAAACCGCGAAGCGCGCGCGATGGACGTACCGCAGCTTGGGCAGATGGTCAGCGTCGGCTGTTGATCCGGCGTGTAGCCGAACTGTGGCGGCGTCGGCGGTGGCGTTGAACCGGACGAAGCCCAGGAAGGGCCGGAGTAATTGGTGGAATACTGCTGCTGATTGACGGAAAACCTGCGCGCGCCGGCGACGCCGAACACGTCGCGATAGGCAATCGCCGTAACTGTGAATAGCAGCGGATAACTGACAAATGCTCCGATGCCGCAGGCGTAAACTCCTACCGATCCCAGCAGGTAGAGAACAAACACGAAGATCGTCGTCATAAACCAATTGGTTCTGGTCGCGTTGACGCTTGCGTTTAGCGCCTCGCCGATGCCGAGGTTGCGTTCGACAATCAGTGGAATCGTGAAATGCAGCAGGCCGATGACCACGAAGTACGGGAGAATGCAAAGGATAAATCCGACTGTTGACAGAAGACTGACAACGATCATCGCGCCCAACACCCGCAGGAAAACGTCGCCTCCCGAAAAAAGATCGCCCACGGAAATCGGCTCGCCGCGCAACTGTTTGAATGCCGTTTTATACAAACCGCTCAAAAGGAAAGCACCGCCAAGAGTCGAGATCAGAATGACCGCGAACATCAACGGGAAAAAGAGCGCCGGAAACTCCGGCACTTCGCCGGGCGCGGTGTTCAACTGCGCGGCGAACATCATCAAATAAAACGGCACAATCGGAACGGCGAAGATCAGAAATACAATCAGCATCTGTAAAACCCAAACCTGCCATCGTTCGGCGAACATCTGCCAGCCTTCGCCGATCCATTCGCCCCAGCGGATGGTGGCGGAAGTTTCCTGTTGCATCGTCAGTTCTCCTTGTTGTCGCGGTTGTTGCTGCTCAAGCTTTGATGCCGGCTTCGGCCAGATATTCGCGCATGACTTTGGCATACTGCGGAATGGCGATTTCAGGATCTTCAATTTCTGGGTGCCAACGCTTTTCCCACTCGAAGCAGTAATAGCCTTTGTAACCGCTGCGCGCCAGCACTTTGACGGTTTCCTTGATGGGAACTTCGCCCGTGCCCGTCAGCACGTAGCGACGGTCGTTGCCTGCGGGCACTGAATCCTTAAGGTGCGTGTGGCGAACGAATTTGCCGAGGCGTTTGAAAGTATCGGCGGGTTGTTCCTTGCCGGTGACGACGGTGTGGTGCGCGTCCCACAGGAAAGCCGCTGTCGGCAAATTCGCGCCTTGCAAGATGGCCAGCAGGGATTCGGACGAGGTGAATTCATCGTGCGATTCGATCAGCAAGGTGACGCCGCTGCCTTTGGCGTGGCCGTGGAGTTGTTTGAAACCGGCGATGATGAGTTCGGTGGCGGCTTGCATGGTTTGGTCTTTGAGCAGCTTGCCGCCGAACACGCGGACGTAAGGCGATTTCAGTTCATGCGCCAGATCAACAAAACGCCGCGCTTCGTCCAGTTGCGCCGCGCGTTTGGCCACGTCCGGTTCGCCCAAGCGAGCCGATGCGCCAAGGTCGGAGATTTTCACGCCCACTGCTTCCAGGTCTCTCAGGCTTTCTTTCAGCTTTGCGCCAATGAATTGCGGCGATTTGGGCAAATCCATTTCGCCGCCCACGCCGCGAAGTTCCAGCGCGGTATAACCGTGCTGCGCGGCTTGATCGAGAATGGTTTTCCAGTCCCACTTCGGACATCCCAGTGTGGAAAAGGCGATGGGCAGACGCTTGCTTTTTTGGCCGGCCCAAATCGCGGAGTTTAAAAGCGCAGGCGCAGCTATGGCTGCGCCGAGAGATTGAGCGAATTGGCGTCGCGTCATCGGGTTCATTTGGGGTTCCTCAACTAAAGTTAAAGTCTGACTGCTTCAAATAATCGGGCAGTCGGGCGGTCGGGTTACAGATATTTGACGAACATCAGTTCATTGCGCCGTTCGTTATAAACCAATTCGTCCACCAGTTGGTCGGTCATCAGAATGCCGAAGCCGCCCGCGCGCAAACCTTTTTCGTCGCGGATGGTGACGTGGCGGAACGGGTCGTTGGCCGGATTGTTGACGGCGGCGTGTTCCAATTGCTGAGGGTCGAAGCCTTCCCCGGGATCTTTGATCCAGTAAATGATGGCTCGTTTCATCCGCACGCAGAGTACTTCGACGAATTTCGTCGGGTCGAGCTTGCCGCCGTGTTCGATGGCGTTGTTGAGCATTTCGCGGAAGGCGTAAGCCATTGCTTCGCGCGTGTCCTCGGGCAAATCGGCTTTGAGCTGGATGAGCAATTTTTGCAGGATCGGAACGGCGGCCAGATCGCAGGGGACACGCAATTGCACCCATTGCGGCTGGGCAGAAAGGACTTCGATTTCCACCAATGCCGATTCGCCCAGTGCCGAACTGACGGAAGCTTTCAGGTCAGTGATACTGAAGGGTTTGAGGATGAAGTCGCAGACTTTTTTGCGCATTGCGCTCAAGACGGCTTCAGGCGTGCCCAAACCGGTAATCATCATGGCTTTCAGGCTGGCATGCTTTTCGCGCAGTTGATCCAAAAACTCACCACCGTCCATGCCCGGCATGACGTAATCAATCAGTGTTAGGTCGAATTGCTCGCGTTCGAGCATCGCCAGCCCTTCCTGCCCGGTGAAAGCGTGTCGGAGCGTATGGCCCTCGCTGGTTAGCGCGGCCTTGATGAGTTCATGCAAGGTTGGATCGTCGTCCACTACTAGAATCCGGCTCATTGACTTCCTCTTGCCTGAGAGGCACTCACTCAACCCATAACAACTGCCTTAATGAAAAACGCGGCTTATTATGCCTATCGCCTGTTGGTTTGGCTAGGTGTGGAAACACTATGACTTAAGGCTCGCCTGCCTCGCCGCGCGGATGGTAGCATCGCCGCGAAATCACACTGAAAAAGGAACTCCGCAATGAAAAATCAACGACGCTCCTTCCTGCTCGAACCGCCGGAGCAACCGCTTGCCGCCGCCCAGGCCTTTTTGCGCCACGCCCGCTTTCGGCTGCGCGAAGATTATTTGGTCAAAATCACCGCCGCGCTCGACGCGCTGACCGACGAACAAATCTGGTGGCGTCCAAACGAAGAGAGCAACAGCGCGGGCAATCTGATTCTTCATCTGGCGGGCAACATCCGCCAATGGATCATCGCAGGCGTCGGTGGCGCGCCCAACACTCGCGACCGCGCCGCAGAATTCGCCGAACGCCGCCGGATCGGCAAAGACGAATTGCTCGGTTTGCTCAACACGACGTTGGACGAAGTGGACGCCTTACTGGCCGCGTTGGAAAACGAAGTCGCCGCCACCCAATCTGACGCGCCGTTGCAGCGCCGATGCGTGCCGCAGGGTTTTGCGCAGACCGTACTTGATGCAGTCTTTCACATTGTGGAACACTTCAGTTATCACACCGGCCAGATTGTCTTCCTGGCCAAATGCCACGCCGGCGAAAGCGTTCGCCTTTACGACGACCGGCAATTGAATCTGACTGCTTAACCGCGCTCACTTCACGCCGACCAGCCCCAGCGCAATCAGCAAGGTGCGTTGCGTGCCGAGATGACTATTCGCGGTGTCGAAAAGCTCGTCCAGTGAATGCGCGCCTTTGCCTTCGCCGCCGCCGTCAATCGTGATGGCGGGGATTTTCAAACTGATGGGAATGTTGGAATCGGTGCTGCCGGCGGTCAGCCGCGCTTGGATGCCGAGCGCGGCTCCGGCGGCAATCGCGTTTTGCACAATCGGCGAATTCTCGGCTTGAACGCCCGCCGGACGTTGGCTGACGATTTTTAGTTCGGTGGTGATGGGAGTTTTGTTCGGACGCGCGCGGTTTTCTTCGTCCACGGCGGATTGCACTGCACGTTTGAATTCGGCTTCTAGTTTGTTCAGTTCCACAGCGCTTTCCGAACGCATGTCCACTTCCATCCAGGCCGTGTGCGCAATGGAATTGACCGATGTGCCGCCTTCGATTTTGCCTACGTTGAATGTGGTCTTGGGTTGTTTCGGAACCTGAAAGCGCGAAATCTTTTCAATGGCGCGGCCCATGGCGTGAATGGGCGAAGGCAGGCCGAACGCGCCGAAGCTGTGTCCGCCGGGACCGTGAAACGTCACGCGATAACGAACCACGCCGACGGCCACGTTGGTGATGTCGTCGCCGACACCGTCCACTGAGATGAAATGCGTGGCGCGGCCTTTCAATTCTTCGTTGAACAAATGCCGCGCGCCGCGCAAATCGCCTAAGCCTTCTTCGCCTACATTGGCCACGAAAATGATCGTTCCGTCGGTTTCGATCTTCGCTTCTTCCAGCGCGCGCGACGGCCAGAATCACGGCCAGCCCGCGACAATCGTCGCCGATGCCGGGGCCTTTCAAAATCGCGCCTTCGCGTTTGACGCGCACGTCCGTGCCTTCGGGAAACACTGTGTCCAGATGCGCGGCCAGCGCCAGCACCGGCCCATTGCCTTTGCCTGGGCGTTCGCCCAGCACGTTGCCGACTTTATCAATGCGAACGTTTTTCAATCCCAGCTCGGTGAAGCGTTGTTTGAACCACGCGCCGCGACGCTCTTCTTGAAAGGTGGGCGCGGGAATTTCGCAAATGGTGATTTGTTCTTGAATCGTTCGCGCTTCAGTGGCTTTCAAGTTTTCCAACGCCTGTTTGACGTTGGGCAAATCGAAAATCCGTTTGATGGTGGCTTCGGCGGTTTGCGCCTGGGCAAGCAGCGAACAACAAACGATGAACATCGCGGCGAAGCTCGTACAGCGAATCAACAGTTTCATTTGGTTGAATGTCCTCTCAGTTGTAACGCCGCCTGACCTTGCTGGCGGCTTTGGGCGAAACGCGCAATTCAATCTTTTGCTTTTCGGCGAACTGTTGAAAGAGCGCGTAAAAAGATTCGCGGTCGCGCGTATTGATGACCGCCGTCGCGTCCGCCGCTTCGATGGCGTAAGGGTAGCCGTTGCCGACCACGACTTCGGCGCGAATGATGTCGAGCACTTCTTCCAGCAAGCCTTGCCGGTAAACCCACATCGGAATTTCCAGCCGCGCGGGGGGCAACAGCCCCGTGGTTTGCAAATAAACAAAGCCAATGGGTTGGCCTTTGTTCTCGAACTCTTCCAATACACTTTCCTGATTTTTGATTGCGCCGCCGCGCTTGCATTCAAATAGCGGCGTGCGGTCGCCCCACTGCAGCAAGCCGCGCAGCAAGTCGCCGTCGTGAAGCTGTCCGCCTTCCGGCAAGCCGAAGCAATTACCGATCATCCGAACCAGGTCGCGCGCGTCGCTGGCGTCAACGTAGCCGATGACCGGGATACCCGCTTCTTCGGAACATTGCAGTAATTCAAGCATGGCGTTGACGTGCCGCGCGCGCATGTTTTCCTGCAAGCGGTCGGCGAAGGAAATGACCAGCGAACTGTCGAACAGCGCCACGGGCAAAGGCGAATCGGCAGTGCGACGATTGGCGAAATCTTTCAGCAAGCCGCACAGTTTGCCGACTTCCAGTTCAAAGCGGCGGACGTTGATTTTCTGTTCGGCGCGGTCGCCTTCGTGTTCGACGGCCAAGTCGTTGGGCGAAAGGATTTCGATTTCGGTTTCCTTGACGTAACTGCCCTCGCGAGCGTGGTGGTTTTCAAACCAGGCGACCTGCACTGCCGCCACCGGAATGCTGAAGCCCGGATGCGGCGGAATCTGACTGCCGTCCACGGCGAAGGTGGTGTGGCCGAGCAGCGTTTCGCAAGCCCAGGCACGCGCTTCGGCGTGGTTGTTCCAACGTTCGGCGAAAGGCAAACGGAGATTCGGCGCGGCGTCGAACTCCGCCGTCGGCAGCGCGCCCGGCGTTGGATTGCCGTTCAACCGCGCGCTCAATTCGGCGCTTGAGAACTCAGCGAGTCGGTCAAGCAGTTCCTTGTAAGCCGTTGATTCATCAAGCAGCGAACCGTCGAAGTCGCGAAAGGAAGCTTCCTTGCGGTGAAGTTGAACCAGAATTTTGTCTCTGAAAATCATATCTAAAAACCAGGGTGAACGAAGGCGGTTTGATCAGAGTTTATCAACAGCCCAAGCCAACAATTCCTCCGCGCGCGCACGGTTTTCGGCTTCGGCAATGACGCGGATGATGGATTCGGTGTTCGAGGCGCGGATGTGCAGCCAGCCGTCCGGCCAGGACAGTTTGACGCCGTCGCTCAAATCCATTTCGGCAGCGCCCGCCGTTTCGGCTTCGCGGCGAATTTCGTTGAGCGTGGAAAAGAGCAGGTTCGGCGCAATCGGAACGTAATGCTTCAGCATTGCGAAGCGCGGCAAACCGGCGGCCAGCGTTGAAATGCGCGTGTCGGTTTTGGCCAGATGTTCCAGGATCAAACCGATGGTCGCGGCGGCGTCGTTTGTTGCTTGGACTTCGGGAACGGCAACCGCGCCGTTACCTTCGCCGCCGAGCACTGCGTTGTGTTCGATCATCGCTTCAGAAATATAAGATTGGCCGACCGGCGTGCGAATGACCGTGGACTGATGCCGCGCGGCGATGGCTTCGATGGCGCGCGAAGTGGAAAGATGCGTGACCACAGTGCCCCGCGTTTGCCTAAGTTTGATTTCAGCCGCGATGGCCAGCGTCATTTCCTCCGATAAGGCTTCGCCGGTTTCGGTGACGATGCCGATGCGTTCGCCGTCGGCATCGTGGGCGAAGCCAATGTCTGCCTGCCCGGCTTTCACCACGGCGCGCAGTTGCGCCATCGTTTCGCGTTTGGGTTCGGGGTTGTGCGGGAAAGGCGAATCGAGTTCGTCGTTGATGGCCAGCACGCGACAACCCAACGCTTCCAGCCATCGCGGGCTGAGCGCAGCGCACGCGCCGTTGCAACAATCCACGGCCACGGTCAGTTTACGCGCGCGAATGGCTTCGACATCAAAAACCTTTTTCAAAGCTTCAATGTGCGCTTCGATGGCGTCACGCATTTCGATTCGTGTTTGAATTTCGTCCCAGCGCGCTTTGGCAAATTCGCCTTGATGCAAAATGTCCAACAGTTCTTCGGCCTGCGTGGTGTTCAGGTAAAGCCCGTCGCCGCGCACGAATTTCAAGGCATTCCACGGTGCGGGATTATGTCCGGCGGTGATGGAAATGCCGCCGGCGGCGTTGAAGTGTTTGACGGCCAGTTGCATCGTTGGTGTTGGGCAGATGCTCAGGTCAATCACTTCGCAGCCGGCGGAAAGCAATCCGGCCATCACCGCCGCGCGCACCATCGGCCCGGAGGCTCTGGTGTCGCGGCAAACCAGAATCCGTCCGGCTTCAAAATAAGTGCCGAAGGCTTGCGCAAATCCGACAGCCAGTTCCGGCGTGAAAGTTTCGCCGACGATGCCGCGAACGCCGCTGATGCCGATTTTCAGAGGTTTCATATTCGTTTGACCAATCCTTGCTCGGTCGCTTGTGTGTTGCGCACCAGCAGCAAGACCATAATCATTCCAACCAGCGGAACCAATCCGGCAACGACCACAATCGGATCGAACGACGTGGTGGCTTGCGCGGCGCGTTCGTCGGAAAAATAGCCTATCAATTTGAACGCGATGATTGTGCCGATGCCTGCCGCCGTGCCGCTCATGCCGCTAACCGAAGCGACCGATTCGCTGGTGTACAAATCCGACGGCAACACGTTGGCAATGGTCGAAAACGCCGCGTAAGCAAATGTCGCCGCGCCGAACAGCAATGCGATGAAAAACAGATTTGTCGTGAAAATAGTCGGAATCAACAATGTCACGCCCACGCCGCCGAACACCACCAACGCTTTGCGCGCCGCGCCCAGTGACCAACCGCGCTTGATGAGTACGCCCGAAATCCAGCCCCCGAAGAAGTTTCCCAAATCCGCCGCGATAAACGGAACCCAGGAAGCGATAAACGCGCCTTCCAGTTTGATGCCTTTGGCGACCAGATAAATCGGAAACCAATCGGTGACGAAAAACCAAACCGGATCGGTCAAGGCTTTGGAAGCAATCGTGCCCCAGGTTTGCGGCAGCCGCAGCAATTCGTGCCAGCGCGGACGCGGATTGTCTTGTTTGGGAGCGGATTCGCGTTTGTCCTGCGCCAACATTTCGTGCTCTTCGGCGCTGATGCGCGGATGCAGTTCCGGCGGATGGTAAAGTCGCCGCCAGGCCATCAACCACAAAAAGCCCAGCACGCCTGGAATGATGAAAGCCGGACGCCAGCCCCAATGCAGATAAATCGGAACAATGATAAACGGCGCAATCGCTCCGCCGATGGAAGAGCCGCTGTCGAACAAAGCCGTCGCCAAACCGCGTTCGCGTTTCGGAAACCATTCGGAAACGGCTTTGGTCGCCGCGGGCCAGTTGGCCGATTCGCCCACGCCGAGCAAAAACCGAAACGCCGCGAAGCTTTTCCAGCCCACGGCCAACGATGTAAGCATTGAAACAACCGAATACCAGACAACCGAAATCGTCAGCCCGCGCCGCGTGCCTATGCGATCCAACAAACGCCCGCAAACCGTCTGCCCCACCGAATATGCAATGCGGAAAGCTATGATCAGATCGGCATAATCGCTGTTCGTCCATCCGTAATCCCGCTTAAGGTAAGGCGATAGGTTCGATAGAGCTTGCCGATCCAGATAATTGATGACCGTCGAAGCAAAGAGCAATCCGCCGATCCACCAGCGCAGATTGCGTATCGGTTTCGTCCGTGTATGTGTTGCCGCCATTGCCGCATTCCTCATTTGTTCACAGTTGAACTTCTGAAAGCCCCTCGCCGGGCGTGGATGTCATGACCGAACCTTCCGCTAGACCATCACGATTTCGCGGTTGATAAAACTCCGTTTGAACGCGGTCAATCAACGACGCGGCGTTTTTCGCCACAGTCAGTGCCAGCACGTTGCCGCCGAATCCGCCGCCCATCAATCGCGCGCCGTAAACCTGCGGGTCTTGCTGAACGATTGCAATCAATTGCTCCACTTCCGGCGTGCTGACTTCGTAAAGTTCGCGCAGACTTTGATGCGTCTGATCAATCAATTCGCCGAGCGCGCGCATTTTCCGGTCAACCGTCGCGGAAGCTTCCGCCAACAAGTTCACCGCTTCTTCAACGCGCGCGGTTTCGCTGACGTGATGCTGCATGCGGTCGCGCAACTTAAGCGGCGTTGTGCGCCGCGCTTCAACCAACGCCGGAAAGGCGCGCGCGCATTCAGCGTAGACTTGCGGATAAAGTCGAGCGATTTCTTCCAGCGTGACGGCTTCGGGAATTTCTTGTTGCGGGTCTTTGCGAAAGGTGGGAATCAACAATCGAGACACCGCCGCGCGCTCGTTGTAATCCAACATCACTTCGCGGCCTTTGTCGGCGGCGTGAGTGAAAAACGTGATCCAGCAATAACCTTCCGCCGGCAAAGGAATCTGTTCCGCCCACTGTTTGTTGTGTTGTTTGTTGTGTTGTTCGTTGTGCGCGATGTGAACGGCGTGCGCCTGCCGCGCCAGACAAATCGTCGTGTGATCCAGCGCGCCGCCGCGCGTTCCCAAAAACCATTCGGCCTGCGCGGATTCCAGCGCCAGCTTTTCCGCGCTGACTTCGATTCCATTCGCCCTCCGAATTGCCGCGCCCGCCAGCACAGTCAACGCCGAAGATGAAGACGCGCCGCTGCTTGCCGGAATGGTTGACTCAATCAAAAAGTCGAAGCCGCGCTTGATCTCCGCGCCCAGCTTCCATTGGGCGAAGCTCGCCGCACCACGCACGTAATTGCTCCAATGCGGCGGCGGAACCGGACGATTGAAAACAAAGGCTTCCCAGGAAGCTTCATCAATTCGATTTTCAGCCGGGGAAAATTGGAAGGCGGGAAATCGCGCGTCCATCGAAGCGCCACACACCAAGCCGTCTTCGCGCGGGCGAAACATCAACCGCATTTCGTGTTCGCGGCTGCCGAAGGCGAGCGAAGCTGTGGGCAAATACGAGACGTAATCCACGTGTTCGCCCAGCAGGTTGATTCGCGCCGGCGCGCGCCAGAGGAGGACTTCGCCCGCGCCGTAAAGTTGTTTGAAATGATGGACTGCTTGATCGAAAGATTTCATCGGAATAAACGATTCCTCCGCCCTGCTATCGGAATAACCCGCCAACGGTATTTCGTCAACAAATTCCGG
>CAZRXE010001025.1:0-10822 GCA_964603695.1 uncultured Heliomicrobium sp. | reverse complement strand
GCATCGCAATCAGACCAGACGGAAAGATCCTCATCGCTGGCAACACCTCCAATCAAGCGCCGTTTTACGATTATGAATTCCTGCTGGCGCGTTACAACAGCGACGGCAGTCTGGATGGAACTTTTGGCGAGAACGGCAAGGTGGCGACTGATTTCTCTAACCACTCTCGCGACTTCGCCAATGCCATCGCGCTGCAAAGTGACGGCAAGATTATCTCGGCAGGCCATACGGAATTCGATAATTTTGCAATTGCGCGGCACGAAGGCGGCCTCGTTTGCACGTTCGGCATTGCACCCACGAGCCAGAACTTTACTGTCGCGGGCGGCACAGGCAGTGTAAGCGTCACCGCCGCGAATGGCTGCAATTGGACAGCGACCAGCAATGCCAACTGGATCACTCTCAACAGCGGCGCGTCGGGCAGTGGCGCGGGGACTGTGAATTTCACGGTTGCAGCCAATGCCGATATGAATCCGCGCACCGGCACCCTTTCCATTGCCGGACAGACTTTTACCATCACGCAAGCCGGCTCATCATCTCCACCGGTCATTAATAGCTTGAATCCGGCCTCGGCGTTGGCCGGCGGCGCGGGCTTCACGCTGACGGTCAACGGCAGCGGCTTTGTCGGCAGTTCGGTGGTGAGATGGAACAACACCGACCGCGTAACCACTTTCGTTAGCGCAACGCAACTGACCGCTACGATTTCCGCCGCCGACATTGCCAATTTCGGAACAGCCGGAGTAATCGTCGTCAATCCCGCGCCGAGCGGCGAATCGAACACGGTCAACTTCACGATCAGCCTGGCCTGTCAAGCCGTGGCTGCCATCAACCCGATGAGCGGGTCGCCAGGGTCTGTTATCGCCATCGCGGGGACAAATTTCAACGGCGTGAGCGCCGTCAAATTCGCGAATAATGTGACAGCGCAATTCACCGTCGTCAGCGCCACACAGATCAACGCGACCGTTCCTGCAACCGCCGTCACCGGCCCCCTCACTATAAGCAAACCCGGCTGTCAGGACGCGCAGACCGCCAGTTTTACCGTTACTGGCAATCCCAAGCCCGTGCTGGAAAGTCTGAATCCGCCGGCTGCCGCAGTCGGCGGCCCTGGATTTTTACTGACGATTTTCGGCAACGGCTTCAGTGCCGGATCGAAAGTGCGGTGGAATGGAGGAGATCGCGCCACCACGTTTGTTTCACCGACTGAACTGCGCGGGACGATTTTTGCAAGCGACATCGGCAGCGAGGGAACGAATTTCGTTACGGTCTTCACGCCGGCACCGGGCGGAGGGCTATCCAATGCGCTCGATTTCGTGGTCGGCCAGCCGAATCCAGCACCGACAATCAGCAGTCTTTCGCCAAACCAGGTTGAGGCGGGCGGCGCGGGCTTCACGTTGACCGTCAACGGCACAGGCTTCGTCGCCGACTCTAAGGTGCGTTGGAACAACAGCAATCGGACGACAACCTTTGTCAGCGCCACGCAATTGACCGCCGCCATTACCGCTGCGGACATCGCCTCGGCAGGCACGGCTTCCGTTGCGGTCTTCAATCCGGCACCGGGCGGAGGCACGTCCGGCTCGCTCAATTTTACCGTCAATCCGAAAGTCGTCTGTCAGACCGTCAGCGGAATCAACCCAATGCGAGGTTTGGTCGGCAGCGCCGTGACCGTCACCGGAGCCAACCTGGACGGCGTGACAGCGGTCAGGTTCACCGGCAATGCGACGGCGCAATTCACCATCGTCAGTGCCACGCAAATCACCGCCACCGTGCCGAGCGGTGCGGCCACCGGGCCGATCACTATCAGCAAGACCGGCTGCCCGGACGTGACGACCGCCGCTTTCACTATCTGCTCGAACATCACGCTTGCGCCCGCCTCGCTGCCGGCGGGCACGGCCAATCTTGCTTACAGCCAAACGATCACCGCCAGCGGCGGCGTAGGGCCTTACGAGTTCGCGCTGAGTGCGGGCGCGTTGCCGAATGGATTGACGCTGTCTTCGGGCGGAACATTGACCGGTTCGACGGCGCAGAGCGGAGCATTCAATTTCACCGTCAGGGCCACGGATACCAACGGTTGCACGGGGACGCAAAGCTACGCGCTGACGATCAATGCTTGCCCGACGATTAGTCTATCCCCCGCGACTTTGCCGAATGGCGTGGCGGGCGCGGCGTATGACCAAACCCTTTCGGCTTCACCGGCTGGGACTTACAGCTTCGCCGTCAGTGCCGGAGCTTTGCCCGCCGGACTGTCCTTGAATGCGACGACAGGCGCGATTACAGGCACGCCGACCACTGCGGGCACGTCGAATTTCACAGTCACTGCAACCGGCACCGGTTCGTGCAGCGGAAGCCAGACATATTCGCTGACCATCAATAATCCAACTCCCTCGGTTGCCGCGCTGAATCCAGCTTCGGTCAAAGCAGGCAGCGCCGGATTGACGCTGACGGTCAACGGCGCGAATTTCGTCAACGGTTCGGTTGTGCGCTGGAACAATGCCGACCGTCAGACGACGTTTATCGGCGCGACGCAATTGACCGCAGCGATTTCGGCCAACGATGTGGCCAGCGTCGGTTCGGCGAACGTCGCTGTTTTCAATCCCGCACCGGGCGGAGGTCTTTCCAACTCGGTGAATTTAACGATCACGCCGTCAGGTTACGAAGCCGATGTCGCGCCGCGTCCGAACGGCAGCGGCGACGGCGTGGTGACGGTGACGGATTGGGTGCAAGTGGGACGCTTCGTCGCCGGACTGGATACGCCTGCGGCGGGCAGCGAATTTCAACGCGCTGACTGCGCGCCGCGCGCCACGCTGGGTGATGGGCAATTGACCACCACTGACTGGGTGCAAGCGGGACGCTATCTGGCAGGAAGCGATGCGGTGACGGCAGCCGGCGGGCCAGCGCAACCCGCTGCCGGCGGTTCGTTGTCCGTCGTCCGTCATCCTTCGTCAGTCGTCCGTGGTCAGCCATCCGTTGTTCGTGGCCGATTGCAACAGGCTGCGAGCAACGAACAAAGAACATTCTCAATTGAACTGGAAGCGCGCGGCGATGAAAACGCGCTGGCCTTTAGTCTGCGTTTTGATTCCGTGCGATGGCGCGTTCTGGCGGTGGAGCCGGCGGAAGACGCTCGCCAGGGAACTTTGCTGGCAAACACAAAAGACGCGGCGCGCGGACGCATCGGACTGGCGTTGGCCTTGCCGGCGGGCGCAAGTTTCGGCGTGGGCAATCGAGAAGTCGCGCGCGTGAGGTTCGCGTCTGTCGCGGCGGCTGTAACACAGGCGGACGTGCCGCTCATCAGTTTCGCGGATGAGCCGGTCGCTCGCGATATGGTGAGCCTGACCGCCGAACGTCTGACGGTCATTTACAAGTTGCGCGACGGCGCGAACGATGCCGGCGCGGCAACAGTTGTTTCCGCTGCCAGCTTTGCGGGCGAAGAACTGGCCCGCGGCTCGATTGTCGCGGCGTTTGGCGAACGGTTGGCCGAGAGAACCGGAATGGCCGCGACTTTGCCGTTGCCCGTCACGCTGGGCGGAACGCAGGTCACTGTCGCCGACAGCGCGGGCGCGCAATACGCGTCGGCGCTGTTTTTCGTCGCGCCCGGCCAGATCAATTTTTTGTTGCCGGAGCAGGCCGCGCCCGGCTTGGCTGCAATTCGCATAGTTGGCGGAGACGGCACAGTCAATTTGGCGATTGTTTACATTGCCGACGCCGCGCCCAGCCTGTTTACAGCCAATGCCTATGGGCAGGGCGTGGCGGCAGGCATGAGCTTCCGTTTGAGCGCCGATGGCACGCGGCGTTACGAACCTCTGGCCGAATACAACGATGCACAAGCCAGGTTCACGGCGCGTCCTCTGGTTTGGAGCGACGACGAACAAATGGTTCTTGCGCTTTTCGGCAGCGGCCTGCGTTTCCACGGAAACGACCCCGTTACGGTTCGAATTGGCGATGTCGCGCTGCCAGTGCTGTATGCCGGGCCGCAAGGCGAATACTCCGGGCTGGATCAACTCAATGTGCTGGTGCCGCGCGAATTGGCTGGACGCGGCGATGTGGCGTTGGTGGTCAGTCTGGGCGGCAAAACCACCAACCCCGTCTGGGTTTGTTTCAAATAGCGAGCCCGCCGTGCGAGCGTGAGCTGCCAACGTCTGTTGTCCGGCATCGGCTTACGCTCGCAGGCCGTATCACTATGCAATCAGAAATAAGCTGGCATTTAGACAGAATGAGCAGGATTTTTTCAGGATGAACAGGATGTTTTAGGGAACCGTCAGCAAGCCTTTGGCTGATCCTGTCAATCCCGTGACAACTCCTGTTGATCCTGTCCAGTCCACATTGCTTTGCACACAAACTTAGGGTTATTGGGTCAGCGGAACGTGGCCGACGATTTCCAGATCGAAGCCTTCCAGCGCGTGCAGCTTCGGTGGATGGTTGGACAGCAGACGCAGCTTTCCGACGCCGAGTTCATGCAGAATCTGCGCGCCGGTTCCGTAATCGCGAATGTCGCGCATCGGGTCGCGCTTGGTTTGCCGTGCATTCACGCCCGGTTCGCGGTAAACGCGAAGTTGATCGGCCAATCCCACGCCGCGCATTTCCTGTTTTAGATAAAGCACTATGCCTCTGCCTTCGCGTTTGATGTGTTCCAGCGCCAGATGCAGTTGCGCGCCGTGGCTGTCGCGCAAACTGCCGAAGACGTCGCTTAAGACTGATTGCGTGTGAACGCGCACCAGCACAGGCTCGTCCGGCTTAATTTCGCCCATGACCATCGCCAGATGGACTTCGCCGTTGAGCAGGTTTTCAAACGCGATGGCTTTGAATTCGCCATGAATGGTGGGAACGGTGGCCTCGGCTTCGCGGCGGACGCTGATTTCGTTTTGAATGCGGTAGCGGATCAAATCCGCGACCGAGATGATTTTCAAATCGTGCCGGGCGGCGAAGACTTTCAGTTGCGGCAGCCGCATCATCGTGCCGTCGTCGTTCATGATTTCGCAAATCACGCCGGCGGGAACCAGACCTGCCAACCGCGCCAAATCCACGCTGGCTTCAGTCTGCCCCGGACGAATGAGCACGCCGCCGCGCCGCGCCCGCAGCGGAAAGATGTGTCCGGGGCGAACCAGATCGGAGGCCTTCGAGATTGGATTCGCGGCCACCAGAATCGTCGTCGCTCGATCCGCCGCCGAAATGCCAGTCGTGACGCCGACGCGCGCTTCGATGGAAATGGTGAAGGCCGTGCCGAACTGCGTGCCGTTTTCATCCGGCGCGACTTGTAGCGGCAAACGCAGTTCATCGCAACGCTCTTCGGTCAACGGCAGGCAGATCAAGCCGCGACCTTCGCGCGCCATGAAGTTGATGATTTCCGGCGTGACTTTTTCAGCGGCGCAAGCCAGATCGCCTTCGTTTTCGCGGTCTTCGTCGTCCACGATGATGACCATTCGTCCGGCGCGGTAATCTTCCAGAGCTTGTTCAATGGTTGCTAAAGGCATGAAATTCCTTGTGGCGAGGTCTTTTGTTGGAGGCAGCAATCATTTGCCGTTTCTTGCCGGCAGCGCATCAAGCGCCGCTCCCTCTTTTTCAAAATCTTCTGTCGTGTACTTGCTGCGGACGTCGTACCGCTTGAAGAAGGCATACAACTCCTCTTTATCGTCCAAGCCCAGCATTTCCATGACTTCGCGCTCGGTCAGCAAATCTCTTTCGTGGGCTTGAATAGCGGAGAGTTCGAGTATCTGTTGTTCAAGCGATTGGCCGGAACCGTTTTGCAGCGCGGCGGCGACCTCGTCGGAAAGTGTCAAAACTGCTTGTTGCATAAAATTACCTCAAACAGAGCATAGTTCGTTTTCACGGTGTGCCGCAATTACGGCTTCACTTCGCCCAGTCCAACGCCGGCAACTCACGCAAATCAATGAGGGCGACGGTTTCCCGCGTTCGCCCGCTATGAAATTGCACGTAATGTCCGCGCCGGTCAAACGAAGCGTGGGCGTGAACCGCGCGCACCGTGTCGCGCACGCTCGTCGCCAGCAATCGCGTTGTGCCGGTCGCGGTTTCCATCAGCCACAGGCGTCCTTTGTTGTCATCCAGAATCAGAAACTTGCCGTCCGGGCGCGCGGCGGCGTGCCAGTAATCGCCTTCGCGTACCATTCGCGCCGCGCCGTCTTTGGCGGCGATCATCACGCCTTGTTTGTCGTTAATCATCGTCATTTCGCCGGTATTTTGAATCCAGGCTTCGTGCGTGATCCATTCTTTGAGTGGCGTGAACCAGGTTTTCGGATCGGTGCGCGCGTAAAACGGACGATTGCCGGTGCCGTCCGCATTCACCAGCCAGGTGCGTTGCGGCGCGTAACCGCCGGTTTCCCAGACGTAAAAAATGATCGGGTCGGTCGGGCTGTGCTGGACGTGGCCGATGCGGAAGCCTTGCGTGATGACGGTTTTGTATTCGCCGGTTTTGGTGTTCATCAAACCGATTTCCCAATTTTCAGCGTCGCGTTGTTTGGTGATGGTCAGCCACCCGCCGTCGCCGCTCAGGCTGGGTTGCTGGAAACCGCCGATGTATGGCTTGGGAATCACGCCGACTTTGCGTTCGCTGAAATCCAGAATGTCCAGCGCGATGATTTCGTCTCCGCGCAGCAAGTACACGCGGCGCGCGTCAGTGTGATCAGGGCAGAGTCCGCGCGCCGTGCCGCCTTTGTAATCGGTCAATTGCACTATGCGCCCGGTTTCGATTTCGACGCGGTAAAACTGCGTTGCGCCGGTGCGGTTCGACGAAAATAAAAGGTGACGATTGTCGGCGGTGAAATTCGAGAAGTGGAAATACAGATTGTCGCTCGCGCCCGTCGTGGTCATTTCCCAAACGCGCACGCCCGTTACCGGATCGAGATACGATTGGCGTTCGACGCCCCAATCTTTGCCGACTTGGGCCAGCACCGTTATTGACATCAGCCAGCACAGCGCCAGCGTTTTGAAAAAAAGCTCGTTCATTGCGTTTTTTTGCCTGGCGGGATGTAAGAAGGAGCGGGATCAAAACGGCGTTGCCGGCGATTGGCGGAAAAGTTCCTCAAGCCTGTTCGCGCATAAACAGCGCGGGCAGGGTTTTCAGTATGATCTTCAAATCCAGCCAGAGCGACCAGTTTTCAATATAGTAAATGTCCAGTTGCACCATCTGTTCGAAGGACAAGCGGTAACGCCCGCTGACCTGCCATAAGCCAGTCAAACCAGGCTTCACGTCCAACCGTTTGCGATGCCAGGCTTCGTAACATTCCACTTCGTAAGGAATGGGCGGGCGCGGCCCCACCAGACTCATTTCGCCCTTCAGCACATTGAATAGTTGCGGCAGTTCATCCAGGCTAGTTTGCCGTAGCCAACTGCCGACGCGAGTCAATCGCGAGCCGTTGATGAATTTGTAGCTCGGCGCGTCTTCCGTTCCCAGATTGATGTCGCCTTGTTTGGTGATGACGCGCTGCATGTATTCGCGATGCGCCTCGTCCAATTCGACATCGTCGAGCATCGAACGAAACTTGTAGAGCAGGAAAATCTGCCCGTCCATGCCGACACGCTCCTGCCTGTAAAACAGCGGGCCGCGCGATTCCAGTTTGATGGCAATCGCAATCAGCAGCCACAGCGGCGCGGTGACGATCAACATCAGCAAGCCGGCCACCAGGTCAACTGAGCGTTTGAACATTCGCGCCGTCGCCGACAGCGGCTCTTCAAACAATCGCACCATGGGCACCGCGCCCAGTTGTTCAACGTAGGTTTTGCGCGGAATGCAATTGAGCAGGTTCGGCACCACGCGAAAGGTCACGCGCGAACCGCGCCCGCATTTGACCATCGTGTCGAACAGCATCTGCGTGGGGATGTCGGGATCGGTAATCAGAATTTCGCCGATGTGATAGAGCCGGATAAAGCGGTGCATTTCCTCGTACCGCCCCAACGTTGGCCAGGCTTGCAGCGCCTTGCTTTTCGGAGGTTTGCCGTTGGCGGTGATGAACCCCACTACGCGGCGACCGAGGCGCGGTTCATGTGCGATTTCGTTGACGCACATTTCCGCTACGCCGTTCGAGCCGACGATCAAAATCGGAATGACGTTGATGTGCCGGCGGCGGTAAAACGTTTGCAAGCTGCGCAGACCCGCGCGATAAACGACAAACACTGTCAGGCTGAGCAGGTAATACAAAATGAAAACGATCCGCGAATAAGAGAACGCCGAGTACGTAAAGCCGCCGCGATAAAAGAACGCCGTCACCGTCACCAGCAGCGCGCCGATTGAAACGGCCTTGAAGATATTGATGAAATCCTCGCTGAAGGAAAATTCGCCGCGCACGCGATAAAGCCCGCGATACAAAAACGCCGCCACGTGAATCAGCGGTACGAAATAAAGCACGCTCAAATAAGGCGCGAAATTCGGCAGCAGGTCATAAGGCATTTGAAATGAAAGACCTGCCAGGTCAATCGGCGTGAATCGAAACAAGGCTTCGTCCGCATGGCGCAGCCACAGCGCGAACAAAAACAACATTGCCGCCAGCGCGCCGTCGAAAATCACCAGTGCGCCGGTGATGAGCTTGATAGCGTATTCGCTGAGCGGCAGAATGCCCGCCGGCGCGTGGCGACGCACGCCGGCCTTTGCCGTTGACATAACCTTACTGCTCGATTGCGGAAGTGATGACATTCTTGTACCGATCCACTGCTTGTTTTTGGGTAGAGGGGAACTGTGGCGTGATCTTACGGCAAGAGGCCATCAGCGGCAACATTGCCAATCATTCTCCGCAAGGCATTTTGGAAAAGATCGTTCCTTGCCGTGACAGCCCGAAGCTCAGCTTGAACATTCTTCAACAGCCGTGAAGTTTCGGTTTCGGCCCCCAACGTTCGCTTAACCTGGAGGAAGTCATGCGATTCATTAAAGTCTGTTTTTTCATTGTCGCCGTGGCGGTCTGCGGCGGATGCACCAAGATCAACACCAAGCTCTCCGCTCCCAGTGGCAGATACGAAAGTGTCCCTGCCGCCCAAATGGCGAATGCAAGCCTTTCCATGACAAAGCCCGCCGAGGCTCAGAAGCAAGCTGTGGAATCGCTTGCGTCGGCGCAACTTCAAACCATCGAGCGCAAGATCATCCGCAACGCTGACCTGACGCTGGAACTCGATGCGCCGGAAGAAGCGCAACGCCGCATCACGTCAATCGCCGAAAAGCATGGCGGTTTTGTCGTCAATTCCGAAAGCAAACAAAACGACGGCGATCTGCAATCGTCGCCGAAAACCACAGTCACTGTCATCGCCCGCGTACCGGCGGCCAAATTTGTCGAAACCGTCGAAGAGATTCAGCAACTTGGCGGACGTGTGATTTATCGCAAGGACTCTGGGCAGGACGTGACTGAAGAGTTCATTGATCTGGAAGCGCGCATCCGCGCCAAACGCGCGCTCGAAGCGCAGTTTATGGAAATCATGAAACGTGCCCAGAAAGTTTCGGAAGCGTTGGAAGTGCAAACTCAGATTTCCGAAGTCCGAGCTGAAATCGAACGAATGGAAGGCCGTCGCCGCTATCTGGAAAATCAGGCCGCGCTTTCAACCATCACCGTCCGGTTGCAAACGCCCGCACCGATAGTCGCGGCCACCACGGGCGGATTCTGGCACGGTATCAAGCTTGCCTTCGGTGATGGCCTGGACACGGCGGCAGGAATCGTACTCGGTTTGATCCGGTTTGTGATTGTGATGACTCCGGTCACACTACTGATTATTTTGCCGGGTTGGTTTTTGATTCGCTGGGCGCGTCGGCGTCTGATTTGGCCTAACCCCGCCGCGCCGGTCAGCGTGGTGGAACAATCAAATGAATAATTGGTGATAGGGATGGTGGTTACGAAAGGAAGGTTTGAATCTCTCGGCTACGCATTGAGAATAAGTTGGTAGGCCAGTAGCGGAAACATCATTGGAAGGACAGGTCTAGGAGGTTGCGGTCATTACGAAACGTAAAAGATAGGTCCTCAATGCGTAGCGCGAGAGCAATTTGGGAATGTCCGTGAGACATTCGCCAATTCAATGGAGCGCCGCTTTAGGCTGTGACGTGCGCTCAAACTCAAAGAACTCGATTCAAATCTTGAATGTGAAGCGTGGTTTCCTTTTCCGGCAACTCCACGCGGTTAATTGGTGTTCGATGTATCAACGCTCAGGTTCGAGTAACCACGGATGAAAGCGTTTTCTCCGCCCAGCAGCCGGCTGACGCTCAAACCCATCATTGTCAACACAAACACCGAGGTCATTCCGATCAGCGTCAGCAACAGCGAATATTCCACGATGTCCTGCCCCGCCTCATCCCGCACAAATTCAACAAAAATTTTCTTCATCATAAGGTCTCCCCGATTCTTTTTTACTTCTTAACAGTACCGGGGGCGGCACCGTTTCTTGCTTTCGACGCCGACCTTAAAGCAACGGTCGTGCCATTCGCCGAGTATTATGATTTTTCAGTGTAAGTGCAGAAATGATTGACTTTAGCTCTGCGGCTGTTTTTCTGGGCGGCTTCAAAAAGGCGACTTGTCCACAATCGTAGATGGATCCCTTTCTTTGGCTGTAGACGATTGATGACAAATTGGCTGAAAGCGGGCTTGAGGCTCAAAAGCCGCGTTTGCCCGACCTCTTTCCGTCCGCTAAAATCCCCGTTTCGTTAAACACGCAAAATTTCATCTGTAGCACACCGTATGGCAATTACTCGCATTACAGTGCGCGGCGCGCGCCAGCACAATCTGAAAAACATCAGTCTGGAAATTCCTCGCAACCAGTTGACGGTCATCACCGGCTTGAGCGGTTCGGGGAAATCCTCGCTGGCCTTCGACACGATTTACGCCGAAGGGCAGCGGCGGTACGTCGA
>CAZRXE010001024.1:0-4028 GCA_964603695.1 uncultured Heliomicrobium sp. | reverse complement strand
CCCACACAACCACAACCCAAAGGAGAAACCTCATGAAAAGCAGAATGAAATGGTTTATCGCAGCAACAACAGTCATCGTAATGACGCTTGTGTTTTCAAGCGCCATCGCGCGGAAATCCGTGCAGGCTCAATTCGGTTCGGCGCAGGGTCAGGAGTGTTGCGACCGCCTGTCGGGCCGCGGACAGGGAATCGCCACTGCCGCCGACACCTTCGTGGTGGACGCGGAATTCAACCTCAGCGGTGGGCCGCTCAGCGGCGTTTTCGGCTCGCAATCCCTGCAGATCAAATCCACCGCCAAGGTGGTGACGCAAAACCCGCCCGCCGCGAACGGCACAATCAACGCCATCACCTCGCACGTCTTCGAGGTCAAGGGGCAGAGCAACGAGAACGGCGTTTGCGAACCCGGCGAAGATTGCCTGGTGACTCTGGACCGCGCGGCGATCATTCCGACGGCGACACCGGGGTTGATGAATTTGCATTCGTCCCTGGCGGTCTCGGACGGCCAGGGACGCTTCGCCAGGGCTTGCGGCAGGATTGACGCGGTGGACGGACAGATCAATTTCGCCGCCGCGCCGCCGACCGTGCGCTGGTCGTTCGGTGGTGCCCGCCTGTGCCAGTGCCGTTAATTCAATTCAGCAGGACGGCGGCTCCCAAGCGCCCCCCGTCGAATAACTCGAACTCTCAACAAAAGGGCGACCTGCACTTTCAGAGGTGGGGCAGGTTCTGAACCTTGTCATTACCCACATTTTTCGCGTGTGGTAATTTTTGCCTTTTGCCCTGAAAGGGCTGTGGAAATTAGCTGGTGGTGAAACCACCGGAATCGAGCGCAGACGATTCGCACCCCGGATGGGGTGACGGACGGAACCTGGTGCTACGGAATTTTTCATCGCTGGGCTTCGGTCCTGCGCCCCTGCTGGGGCGCAACGACAATAATTACGCCATTTCCGGTGGTTTCACCACCGGCTAAATTCCGCCGCGCCTCCGGCGCAAAAAGAAAAGATGTGAGTAATGACAAGGTTCTGAACCTGTCCCACCAAATCAAAAAGTCGCAAGCACCTGCAAATAGCTATAACACGCATTGTTTTTTGGCGAGCCGCACTCTCCGTGCCGTACTCGCCCAACCGGAGGTTTATTCAAATGAAGACTTACACGACTTATCTACGCAGTTTTCTCGCCGGCTGCGCGATTGCGCTTTGCTTGACCGTGAGCGCCGCCGCGCAAACCACTACCATCCCGCTCGGCAGTTACACCGCCGTCATCCCGCAAGATTTACGCGTCGGCAATCTGACCTTCCTGGGCGGCGAATACCAACTCACGCTGCTTACGGGCGGCAAGTATCAATTGGGCCGCAACGATTTCATCACACTGAGCGGCACTTATACCGTCAGCGGCAACCTGGTCGAATTCGCCAGTCCGGCCACGATGGATACGTGCAGCGGCAAAGGCATGTATCAGTGGGCTGTCAGCGGTAATCGCCTGACACTGACAGCCGCCACCGCACGCGTGGACAGTTGCCTGGAACGCATTGTCAGCCTGACCGGAGCGCCGTTTTTCAAACAAGACCCGGCCAACGCCGCGTGGAAGAACATCGGCCCGACCGGCGGCCAGTTCGAAGCCGTGCTGGTTCACGAAGGCAAGCTGTATGTGGGCAGCGGCGGCGGCGGCTTCTTTGGCGTGAACAGCGGCGGCGGGGTTTTCATCTCGGCGGATAACGGGCAGACCTGGCGTTCGACCAGAGGCATCCGCTCAGGCTCGATCTTCGACCTCGCCGCCTTCAACAACACGCTCTTCGCGGGCAGTAACGGCGGGCGCATTTATTTTTCAACTGACGGCGGCGAGAACTGGGAGCAGCCATTGCTCACCATCGCCAACACGGCAACGGTGAATGACTTTTACGAATTCAACGGCAGGCTCTATGCCGCCACCGTGGGCGACGGCGTCTGGCGTCTGGGCGACAGCCCGTACAAATGGGAAAAGCTGGGCACGGCGGGTTTGACGAACCAGCGCGTCTGGGCGCTGGCTTCGATCGGTGCCAATTTATTCGCCGGCACCGAAGGCGGCGTCTTCCTTTCGACCGATGGCGGCGCAACGTGGTCGGCGCGCAGCAACGGCATGACGTTTTCGGTCATTCAGGCGCTTGCTGTTGACGGCGTGAAAATCTACGCGGGCACTCGGCTAGGAACATCCGCGACTAATGAAGTTTGGGTTTCGGAAGACAACGCGTTGAATTGGCGCAAGCTGGGCAATGGGCTGGCGGCGGATTTTCCGGCAGGCTCCGCCAACCGGATTTATGAACTGGCCGTGTCTGGCGGCAGGCTCTTTGCCGCAGGCACAAGCGGCGTGTTGCTGTTTGACGGTGCGAAATGGAGCACGGTTTATAAAGGCCCCCTTGTTGCCGATTTCTTCTCGCTCGCTGCCAACAGCAACAGCCTGTATGCCGGTTCGGCGTATCACGGCATCGCACGCTCGACGGATGGCGGCGCGTCGTGGGGCTTGGTCAACAATGGCTTGAGCGGCTGCCAGGCTTACGCCGTGCATAAAGAAAACGGAGTGCTTTACGCCGGGACGAATAATGGATTGTTTATCTCGCGCGATGAAGGACAAAGCTGGACGCAACCGGATTCGCCTCTGGTACAGTTTTACAACTTCTTTTCCTTCGACGGCAAAGTCTATGTCGGCACGAATAACGGCGTTTACGCCACCAGCAATCAAGGGCAAACGTGGACGCGGTTGAGCGCGGGCTTGCCCGCCGGGAATACCTTTCGCTTCGTCGCCATCGGCAATGTTTTGTACGCCAATGTGGTGAGCAGCCCCTCGAGCGGCGGCGTGTATCGTTCCACCGACGGCGGGCAAAATTGGACGGCGGCCAACACAGGACTGAGTACTTTATTCGTCTTTGACCTTGCAGTGAACGGCACGACGCTCTTTGCCGCCGCGAATGGCGGCGGCGTCTTCCGTTCAACGGATGGCGGACAAAGCTGGACGGCGGTCAACAATGGCTTGCCGGGACTGACCGCAGTGGCCCTGGCTGTCATTAACAACACCGTCGTGGTGGCCATGACCGGACAAACGATTTACCGCTCGACAGACAACGGCCAAAACTGGACACGCCCCGACAGCGGCATCCTGGTTACAGGCTCGCCCTGGTTCCTGGAGTCGCGCGGCGGCAATCTTTACGCCTCCGCCGGTCAGGCATACGGCGTGCTGCGATCAACCGACGAAGGCCGCAGTTGGCAATACGTCAATCCAGGCTTCGACGCGCGTTGGGCGGTCCGCCTCTTTGCTGAGGGTGCCAGACTTTACGCCGCGACGCCTAACGGCGTTTATGTCAGCAATTCGCTAATCAATCGCACAGCCACAGTCAGCGCCGCCAGCTTCGCCGCGCGCATCGCCGACAAAACCATCGTCGCCGCTTTCGGCCCAAGCCTCTCCGCGCGCAACGCTACTGCCGGCAGTTTACCGTTGCCGACAAACCTCGGCGGCACAACCGTCAAAGTGCGCGACAGCAACGGCATCGAACGGCTCGCGCCGTTGTTTGCCGTTTCCGCCGAACAGGTCAATTACCAAATCCCCGCCGGAACCGCCGCCGGTGCCGCCGGCGTCACCATCACCAATGAAAACGGCATCAGCGCGACGGGCGAATTCAACGTCACGGCCACCGCGCCCGCCGTCTTTACGGTCTCGGCCAACGGCACGGGCGCGGCGGTTGCCGTTGACGCACTGACCGGCGCGGCGGGACCTTTCAACGCCACGCAAGCCAACGGACAACCGAACATCATATCGGTTTTCGGCACGGGCCTGGGCGCGGACGCAACCGACCAGGACGGCAACGTCAACGCCAACGTCACGGCGACGATTGGCGGGCGCGCGGCGACGGTGAGTTATGCCGGACGCGCGCCGGGCTTTGTCGGCTTGAATCAATTCAACATTGCGCTGCCTGCGGGCCTTGCTGCTGGGACTTATCCGCTGGTCATCACGCGCGGTGGCGTGGCGAGCAACGCGGCAACGATCGCGATCAGGTAAACGGA
>CAZRXE010001023.1:0-5914 GCA_964603695.1 uncultured Heliomicrobium sp. | reverse complement strand
GGCTGCGCCACACCATCATCCAACCGTATTACAGCTTGTGGGGAAACATGGTCGTGTTCGATCCTGATCTCTACAACCCGGCCATCGCGGTGACGCAAAATCCGGCCAACGGCTTTATCACCGGCGGCAACCTGCAATCGCAATATAACGGTTTGGTGATTCCCGGAGCGGGCTGGCCGAAAGCCGCTTTTGGCCCCGGTCGCGTGGGCATCGCCAACACGGGCGAATTCAACTTCCTGTTCCGTGGTGCGGAGAAGGAATTTTCCAGAATTCACAAAAACAACTTCCAACCTCGCGTGGGCATTGCTTATGCGTTCAATGAAAAGAACGTGATTCGCGCCGGCGTCGGACGCTTTTACACCCGTCTGGGCGTCAGCGACTCGGTCTTCCTGGGCGGCAACCCGCCGCTGCAACCCACTGTTTCCATCACGACCGGTAGTGTTGACAACCCCGGCGGCAGAGCCGGTAACGCCTTCCCGCTGGTCGTCACCACGCAAGACAAGATTTTCAAGAATCCCGAAGCCTACACCTGGAACGCGACCTTCGAGCGCGAAATCGGGTTTGAGACTTTGTTGGAAGTCGGTTACGTCGGGCGTCGCGGCCTGCACGCGCAGCGTGAACGCAACATCAACCAATTGCCGGTCGGCACTTGCCCGGCTCCTGCGGGTTGCCCGTTCATTAACGGCACCTCAGGCGCGCGTTTCAATACCGATGCGCTGCGTCCGTTCAAGGGCTACGGCATTATCCGGTTGACCAACAACGACGCCAATTCGATCTACCACGGTTTGCAAGTCAGCGCGAATCGCCGCTTCTCCAAAGGGCTGCTCTTCGGTCTGGCTTATACCTTGTCGAAATCTTGGGATGACGGTTCGGCTCAGCGCGACGTGGTTCCGAATGCGTTCGATGTCAGCAATTTGTGGGGACCCTCCACGTTCGACCGTCGCCATGTGCTGGTGCTTAACGCGGTATACCAACTGCCTTTCTTCAAGGACAAATCAAAATTGTCCGGCAAATTGCTTGGCGGATGGACTGTTAGCGCCATTTCTCAATTCCAAACCGGCAACCCGACCACCATTGGCACTGATGCCGATTATGCCGGCGTTGGCGCGGGCAGTGGTGGCCAGCTTTCCATCGTCAACGGCGACCCGACGCTGAGCAATGGCGATAAGAAATACTCGCAAGGAACTGGTGATTCAAATTACTGGTTCCGGATCAGCCAGCCCGGCAAAACTTGCAACCCTTCTGATGCAAACAACTATGCAGATCCCACAACCTGCATTTTCAGCAGACCGACTCCGGGAACCATCTCAAATCAACGGTCGCGCGGCATTCTTTATCAGCCGGGCTTCCAAAACCACAACATGACTTTGACCAAGGATTTCTACCTTTCGGAAAATCATCGCATCCAGTTCCGCGCGGAAGCGTACAACTGGCTGAACCATCCGAATTGGGGCGGCGCGGATACCAACCCGCGTAGCACCACCTTCGGCAAAGTCACCGGCAAGGGCGGTAACCGCGAACTTCAGTTCGCGTTGCGTTACCAGTTCTAAGCGACAATCAACCCACTTCAAAAAGCTGTCTTTGAGGTTTGAGAAGAGTAAAATCCGGGTCACCAAACAGTCTATTTCCGGTCGCGAAAAGGAGGAATCGCAAGATGAAACTCAATCGTTTGCTCACGCTCGCAATGTTCGCGGTTGCACTCGCCCTGACGGCGCAGGCGCAGACGACAACGGCTGAAGCTCCGGCTCCTATTCAGGTCGTCAAACACAAAATCGGCACGGATTATTACCCTATGCTGGATCGTCCCAGCGCCGCCGGCTCCACACTCAGCGCGGAAAATGGCGACATGCCAATGACGGAAAACGAGCGTGCCGCTCGCAGAACCCGGCAGTCCGGCGGCAAAGCCGCTTCTGCGACTGTCGCATCCGGCGATACGCGGTCGCGCGGACGTTTGCGGTCTTATACGCGAGTCATTGACACCGCGGAGTTGGTGCAGGTCGAACTGAAGAATAACGACGCCAAACCCATCAAAGCCATTGATTGGGATTTCGCCTTTCCGCGCTACGAAGCCGGGCAGTTGCTGCTTCGTTTTGATGTGGCATCCAAAGTCGAAATCAAACCCGGCGGCAAAAAAACGCTCAAGTATCATCTGCCGCCCGGCGCGAAAAAATGTGAGGTCGTCAAAGTCATCAGCGACGAAAATCAGCCGGAGAAAATCAGCACCTTTGAAGCCGTTTGCGGCGCGGGATTCCAAGATCCATCGCTGCTGAAACAGCGACAGGAAACCATCTCCGTCAAACGAATCGAATATGCGGACGGAAGCGTTTGGCAGCGGCCTTGATTGCACACCGGGCGGATAAAAGCGTGAAATAATTCCTTGACCGTTTTTCCAGTGGCGCAGTAGAGTGCGCGCGCCTCACCGTCCCCCATTTCCCATTTCACGCTTATGTTTTCCTGGCTACGCCGCCTGCTTTGCAGGCATCGCTATTTTGAAATGCTGCCGCCTGTCACCGGATTGATTCTTCAAGGCCGACAGTTACGCTGTCAAAAGTGCGGCAAGACAAAAAAGATGCATAAACGATAAACGGAATTGCCACAGAGGCCACAGAGAAAACCGAGGAAAATATTGGATTTTCTCGGTTTTCTCTGTGGCCTCTGTGGCAAATGTGGCTGCGCTATGCTTCTTACTTTCCGCCGCCGATACGGAACCGCATTCCGGCAGAAAAGTTCAGCCGATAAGCCGGAAAGCCCAGCACCTCTTCATAATCCTGATTGAGCAGATTTTCGATTCTCGCAAACATCGCCACGCGCGAGGTGAAGCGATAGCTCCCGGCCAGGTCAACGCGCTGGTAAGACTTGTTGGAAATCGGTTGGCCGCTTGCGTCAAAGCGGGCAAAGGTCACCGGATCAAGATCGCGGCGGCGTCCGACGAAAAAGCCGTCCAGGTTCAATTCAAACCGGTCGCCGATCCACATCACGTTGAGCGTGCCCGAATTGCGCGGGCGGCGCAGCAGCGCCAGACCGATTTCGCGATTGGGCGTCAGCGTGTTGGTGTTGAAATCAATCACATCCGCCGCCGACTGCAGTTTGCTTTTCAGCAGCGTGTACGTGCCGTTGATGAACAGTTTCCGTTTGTACGGACTCATTGAAACGGCCAATTCCATTCCGCGCGCAATCGTCCGGTCGTTGTTGACGAAACTGGTCAGCCGTCCATCGGCGGTTTTGATGGGGCCGCCGAAAGTCGCCGGGTTGCCGACAAAGGCAATCTGGTCGCGGAAGCGGTTCTCGAAATAGGTCACTTCCACGCGGTAGCGATCCTTCCAGAAAAACTGCTCGACGCCGAAATCGTAGCTGCGTCCGCGTTCCGGTTTGAGCGCCGGATTGCCGAGGAAAAATTGATTCGGACTGAAGGCCTCAACCAAGGTGGGCGCTTTGATGCCCTGGCCGTAGTTGGCTTTCAACCGCGCCTGACCGATGACGGATTGCAAATCGCTGGTCGGCAAGACATACATCGCTGCAAGCTTCGGCAGAACTTCAGTCCCAAAGCCGACCGTGCCGCTGTAAGGCGCGGAACCGAGTTGAGTGAGAATCCTGGACAAATTCGCCGGCACGTCGGCGCGATTATTTTCAACGCGGATTCCGGCGGTCACCAGCAATTGCGGCGTCAGCGTGAATTGATCCTGCAAAAAAAGGCCGGCGTTGGTGCGATCCGGCGCGACGCGGTTTTGCCCAGTGAAGCCGTTGTCGAACACGGCGCGTTCCTGTTCGTAATCCAAGCCCGCCGAAAGCAAATGGCTGTGCGGCAGAATCAGTTCGGTTTGATAACGCAGTCCGCGACGGCGCTGATGATTGTTGAAGTAATTAACGAAATCATTAAAGGCGAAGGTGGTGTCAACTGGAGTATTCGGTTTGGTCAAATCCTGCGCCGCCGGATCGAAGCTCAAGCGGTTGTTTTCGGCAAAGACAAACGACAGGCTCTGATGCCAGCGCGCCGTGGTTTGATCGTCGAGTTTCAGCGAGGTGACGATGCGGCGGCGGCGCTCGCGTTCATCCGGATCGGCAAACAATCTGGCCGTCGCGCCCGGCACGCCGACGCCTGCATTTTCGCTGCGCACAGTGCCGCGCAGTTGCGTGCGCGAAGTCAGCCGGTAGCCCAGGTTCATCGTCATTACGCGGTTTTGATAATCGTCGTTGCGCGTCCGTCCGTCGGTGCGCAAATGCGTGAAGCTGTAGGAGTAATCGAAAGGCCCGCGCGCGCCGGACAGCCGCGCGAATTGGCGATTGAAAGCGAAGCTGCCGCCTTCGGCGGAGAATTCCAATTCCGGCGTCGGCGTCGAACCGCGATGCGTGAAAACTTGCAGCACGCCGGCCATCGCGTCCGAACCGTAAATGGCGCTTTGCGCGCCGCGCACGAGTTCCACGCGCGCGGTGTTGTCGGCGGTCAAATCGGAGAAGTCGAACGCTCCACCCGCGTCGTTGGCCGGCACTCCGTCAATCAAAACTTTGGTGTAATCGGATTCGCCGCCGCGCACAAAGAGGGAAGTCACGCCGCCTCGCCGCGAAGTTTGCGCCACGGCCACGCCCGGTGAAGCGCGCAAAGCGTCAAACACATTGATGCGTTGCGCCCGCAACAAATCCGTCGCCGAAATGACATAGGCGGCAGCGGGCGTTTCGCCCGAACGCGATTCAGTGCGCGTGGCCGAAACAATCACGGAATCTTCAATCGCTGCCGGGGTAATCGGAATGACGATGCGAAACTCCCGCCCGCCCGCGATTCTAACCGGCTGCACGCCGCCCGATTGCGTCAAGCCGTCAGCTTCGACCGAAAGCCCGTAATCGCCGGGCAGCAGATAATCGAACCCGAATTCGCCGCTCTCGTTGCTGGTGGTTTCGCGCAGGGCGACTTTGCCGTTGAAAAACAACACCACGCGCGCGCCGCGAACGTTCGCGCCGCGCGAATCCACCACCTTGCCCAGCAATACGCCGCGCGAACTTTGCGCAAACAGGTTCAGCGCCGCCAGCAGCGTCAATATCAAAATTGCAGTCAGTTTGTACTTCATAGTGCTTCCTTCTTGTTTTTTCGAGATCGTGAGCGGAGTTTCAGCGAAACTCACTTTTGGGGATTGATTGTCCAGGAAACGCGGGGCTGGCCACTGTGCGGATGCTCGTCCACCAGCAATGCCGTGTCAAACAATTTGCCGAGCAAGCTCTCCGTCATCACTTCGCTTGGCACTCCGCAGGCCAACAGCTTGCCGCCTTTCAACAAGGCCACGCGGTCGGCGAATTCGGCGGCCAGATTGATTTCGTGCGTGACGACGAGCGCTCCCAACCGTCGTTCATGCGTCAGCCTGCGCACCAGACCGAGCAGCGACACTTGATGCGCGATGTCCGCATTGGCCGTCGGTTCGTCCAGCAACAACAGCCGCGCCTGCTGCGCCAGCGCACGCGCAAGCACCACTCGTTGACGTTCGCCGGAAGAGAGTTCGTTGAACAGCCGTTCGGCGAACTGTGCGGCATCGGTGTCCGCCAATGCCTGCATTGCAATTTCAACATCGCGCGGCGAATCGAAGCCCAGCGCACCTGAATGCGCAAAGCGCCCGGTCAGCACGTATTCCAGTGCGGTTAGCGGAAAGCGTATGTCGCCGGATTGCGCCACCACTGCAATGCGGCGCGCCAGTTCGCGACGTGGAAAGCTTTTCACCGGCTGCCCGTCAAACAACGCTTCGCCGTGCTGCAATTTCAACGCGCCGTAAGCCGCGCCCAGCAATGTGGATTTGCCAGCGCCGTTCGGGCCGAGCAAGGCGATGATTTCGCCTGCGCGAACTTCCAGCGTAATGCCGCGCAGTACGGCCCGGTCATAACTGAAATGAACATCTCGTAACAGCAGCATCAAGTTCCTTAAATCAGAACCGCG
>CAZRXE010001022.1:0-1999 GCA_964603695.1 uncultured Heliomicrobium sp. | reverse complement strand
TCTATATCCGTTGCCTTGGCATTTGAGCGCGATGGAATTGCAGGTGGGCGCTGTCTCGCACGACGGACAAGCTTGCCGCTATCGTCTCAGCAGCCAAAGCCAATGGGCGAATGCGAATTGGGAGATTGTGGAGGCGGGCAATTCGTCGAGTTGGGAACGAAGTGGAGAAGTAACGGATTACTTCGTGCGCCGCGATGGCGAAATCGGTTCTTACCAAACCGTCTATCAAGCCACGCGCGCCACGGCGGGCAGGCTGCAAAACGCGCGTTGCGATTTGTTGGAGCGGCTGGGGATTTTGTTGCCTGCCGAACTCGCACACCCTGCTTCCGTACTGTTGCAGCAGGCGGTGAGTTGTGAAATCAAGCCGGCTGCGTTTTCGCCTCGCACCCGCCTCGCCGCGTGATTCTAAGAGCGTGTTTGGAAATTCAGGCAGCGGCTGTTTGCGCCGCAGCCAAGCGTTTTGACATCAGGTCAATCATCGTCAAATAGCACCAGGCTTCGGACGATTCGGGCAAATACTCATAGTCCTTACTCAAGCGGCGGCGCGCACTGAGCCAGGCAAAAGTTCTTTCCACGACCCAACGCCGCGGCAGGACTTGAAAGCCTTTGACGTCGTCGTTGCGTTTGACAATCGTCAGCAGCCACAAACAGGTCAGGGCCACCCAGGAGATGAGCTTGCCGCGATAGCCGCCATCGGCCCAGATCAGTTGTAAACGCGGCATTTGGTCTTTGATTTCCGCCAATAATAACTTCGCTCCGTCGCGGTCTTGCACGTTCGCGGCGTGGACTTTGAGGTGCAGCAACAGGCCGTCGGTATCGGTCAGAATATGACGCTTGCGCCCGTTGATCTTCTTGCCTGCATCATAGCCGCGCACGCCGCCCTGGCGCGTCGTCTTGACCGATTGCGCGTCCAGCAAGGCCGCGCTGGGATTGGCGTCGCGACCTGCGTTTTCGCGCAGTTTGACCACGAGTTCATCGTTCATCTTTTTGAACCAAGCCAAGTCGCGCCACTGCCGAAAGTAGTAATAGACGGTTTGCCACTTGGGAAAGTCGTGCGGCAGGTGTCGCCAGGCACAACTCGTGCGCAAAACATAAAGCAGGGCGCAAAAGATTTCATACAAATCCACCTCGCGTTTGCGTCCGCGCAGGAACGTAGGTGGTAACATCGGTTTGAGCAGGTTCCACTGCTCCGGCGTTGGGTCGGTGTGATAGGGTGTTCTGTTCATCGCAACAACAGTTTACCCAATTCACCCCGACCCCACCGAATTTCCAAACACGCTCAGATTGGCTTCATAATTCCTTACAACACAGAGTTACCGCCCTCGCGCCTCAAATCCGCTTTACCATTTTGGTTGGGGAATGCGGTTTTATTTTTCGGGCTTGCGGATGCTGGTACGGAATCCGGCGCTGTTTGCGCTGTCTTTGATTCCGATTGCGCTGACCGTGGTGTTGCTGCTGTCGCTGGCTTTCGGCTGCGCCTGGCTGATTGGGGACTGGTTCGCAGGGCTTCTCGGCGATCAATGGCGTTGGGGTGTGCAGCTTGCCGTTTTTCTGCTGGCCTTGCTGCTCGGTTACTTTATTTATCTGCCGCTTGCGCGCGTCTTGCTTGCTCCCCTGAGCGAATTACTCAGCCGCAAAACGCACTTCGTTAGCACGGGAACTGAATTCAATTCGGGCTTCGGTTGGATTCGGGCGATTTGGGAAGGGATAAAACTGGTGCTGTTGCATCTGGCGATTGCGCTGACGGCGCTGGCGCTGAGCATTCTGTTCCCGCCCATCGGTGCGCCGTTGGGAATTTTGACGGCGATTTTTCTTTGCGGACTGGATTTTCTGGATGTGCCGTTGTCGGCGCGAGGAATTTCGTTGCGGGAAAAGCTCGGCGTGGTTGGGCGAAACAAATCGCTGGCATTAGGGTTTGGCACAGCCAGTTACCTGATGCTGCTGATTCCCGGCGTCAATCTGCTCTCGCTTCCGGTGGGAGTGGTTGGCGCAACCTTGC
>CAZRXE010001021.1:0-6404 GCA_964603695.1 uncultured Heliomicrobium sp. | reverse complement strand
CTCGCCTTCGATCAGACGCAGTTCCGGATAGCCGGGCTGGCGCTTGTGCTCCGCCAGAGTTTTGTTTGCCTGATCAGGATGCCACGGCCACATGTCGTTCGAGTAAGGCAGGCCGAAGTATTCATCGAAGCCGTGGCGTGTCGGCAAAAACTGCGGGTGATGACCAAGATGCCATTTGCCGTAAATCGCCGTGGTATAGCCTTTCGATTTGGCGACTTCGGCGATGGTCATTTCTTCGGCGTTGATGCCGTAATTGGCGCGATGATCGAGCGCGCCGGAAATGCCTATGCGATTCGGATAACAGCCGGTCAGCAAAGCCGCGCGCGAAGCCGAACACACCGCCTGCGCGACGTAAAAACTGGTCAGCCGCATGCCTTCCGCCGCCATTCGATCCAGATTGGGCGTTTTGTAGCCGGTCGCGCCGAAGCTGCCGATGTCGGCGTAGCCAAGATCATCGGCAAAGATCAGGACAATGTTCGGCGGACGTTCTCTTTGTGCGGACGGTGCGCCCGTGTTCCAGCAAACCAACGCTGCCAGCATCAGCGCGCCGGCCAAACGCAATGTTCTTTTCATTGTTGTTCAAACCGTTAATTTCGTTTCGGCGGTTCAGGGTTGCCGAAGTATCGGTATTGATCCCAGCGGTCGTCATCGCTGACGGCGCGAGGGTCTTTGGTGTCGCGCATCCATTTGTCCAGCGCCGCACGGAGCCTGCGCCTGGCGACGGCGTATTCGGTTTTGTCCGCGACGTTGTTGATTTCCCACGGGTCTTTTTTCAAATCGTAAAGCTCTTCCGCCGGTCGTTTGCCCGTCGCCAGATTGAAGAACTTGCCGATGACAGGGTCGTCGCGACGGCTGAGCAGCAAGTCTTTTGACGGCCCGCCGTCAATGTCGCCGAAATCGCCGACGGAGAAATAGACAGTCGGATCGCCCGCCGGCCAACGGTCTGGCCGTAGATTGCGAATATAAAGAAAGTCTTTTGTCCGCACGGCGCGCACCGGATAACTCAAATCCCCGCGCCGGACGTTGGCGTGGCGTTCGCGTTCCAGAAAGACTTGGTCGCGCCCAGCCTGTTTTTGCCTGGCCAGCAGCGGTAACAAGCTGCGCCCGGTCATTTCCGCTGGAGCTTTCAAACCGGCAGCTTCCAAAAACGTCGGTGCCAGATCGGTCAGCACCACGAAATCAGCAATCACACTTCCGGCTTTGACTTTGCCGGGAAAACGCACGGCAAAAGGTTGATGCGAACCGGCGTCGTAAACATTGGCTTTGGCGCGCGGGAAGGGCAGCCCGTTGTCGGCGGTGACGACGACCATTGTGTTGTCAAGTTGCCCGACATCTTCCAGCATTTTGAGGATTTCGCCGATTTCGCGGTCGAAGCGTTCGACTTCAAAGTAATAATCCAGAATGTCGTTGCGAACTTCGGGAGTGTCCGGCAGATAAGCAGGCACGACGACGTTCTCCGCTTTCATCCCGGACTTTGCGCCAGTGCCTTTGTCATAAGGCCGATGCGGGTCTGAAGATCCAAACCAAAAACAGAACGGCTTGCCCGCAGGCAGATTCTTGAAAAATTCCTCGAAGCTTTTGAACTGATTGCCTGCCGGGTTGCGTTTGCGACCGGCGGCCTCGAAGCTGCCCGGCCCCCAGCCTTTGCGAGTGAAACCGACTGCGTAGCCAGCTTGTTCCAACAGATCGGGATAAACGGCGAACTTGCCGGGCAACGCGCTCCACAGATTGCCGCCTTCTTCCAGTTGATGCACGGCGCGCCCCGTCAACAGCGAAGCCCGCGACGGCGTGCAGGAAGGCGAGGCACTGAAAGCGTTCTTAAACAAAGCGCCTTCGCGCGCCACGCGGTCGAAGGTCGGTGTTTTGACCACCTTGTCGCCATAAACGCCCGCGTGCGGCCAGCCCCAGTCATCGGCTATCAGCAGCAAGATATTCGGACGCGAAGTCTGCGCCTGCGGCTTGGCGCTGACGCCCGCCAAACAAACGGCAAGCAGCGTCAGCCCGATAAAACAAACAGCGAGTTTGGTTCGGATCGGCATAATCATTTCATCGTGAAGGGTTCCATCAGTTCGGCACGACTGCCATCGGGATCGAAGAGGTTCAATTGCCAGCGCCGGTTTCGCCCGATTTGCGGCGAACGAATTTGCGCCGGATCGTTCACGCGCCCGCGCGCGGTTTCCAACGCCTTTTGAATGTCGGGAACCAGCAAAGCAACGTGATGGCTTGATCCCAATTGCTGCCGCGTCGGTTTGCCGGTTGTCAGCCTGTATTCAATGTAATCGGTTCCGTCCGGCACTTTCATGTTGATTCAGTTCAGCGTCGCGTCGTCGCGTCCGCCGCGCCAGGTTTCGGCGAAGCCTAAAATGTCTTTGTAGAATTTGTCCGCCGCCACCGCGTCCGCTCTGTCACAAGCTTCGCACCTGTGCGGTGACGAAAATTAATCGTCCTCATTTTTTGATCTCTTGAAGTCGGATGTTGCGGAAGCGGGCGCGGCTATTTTCGCCCCAAGCGCCTTCGCCGCCGTGAACCTGCAAGCCGATGTAACCTTCGCGCGGGTAGCGGTCGCGGTTGTCCTGAAAATCAATCGTCTTCACGCCATTCAGCCAGGCGGTGACGCGCGCCGGCTGGCCTTCAATGCGGGCGCGGAGCTTGTTCCAATCGTCTTTTTTGAAGTACTTCGGCCAGTCCTTGTTTTGCTGAATGAAGCCGCCTTCCGCCGGCGCGTAAAGGCTGCCGATGAAGCCGTCCTTGCGGTAATCAATCGTCACCTGATAGCCCATGCCGTCTTCGCGAACGCGCAGGAACAGGCCGGTGTCCACAGGATTGTCGGCTTTGAACTCCAATTCGATTTCGTAATCGGAGTATTTCGCTTCGGTGCCGATCAAACCGCCTTTGTGGTCTTTTTCCTGATTGGCGACCAGCGCGCCGTTTTCGACCGTCCAGACGCCACCATTGCCGCCGTGAACTGCCATCAACCGCCAGCCGTTGGTGGTTTTTCCGTCGAACAACTTCTTCCACTCAGCGGCGTCAATGCCAAGCGCGACAACCGACAATCCGATCAGCATTACGCCCGCGACGAACTTTCTTCGTGCCATAACGACTCCTGTTGAAATTGATTTGAAAGCTACTGCTGGAAAAGTGCGGAGATTATGCAAGCGGTAACGCGACCTGTCTAGGTGACCGCCGCATCACCCGCACGCTTTTCCGTTATGAACCGAATTGTGGAACGGACTTTAGTCCGTTCCCGCGTTTCCGACGTGGTGCCGATCTGCAAGGTCAAATGAAGCTGATGCTGTTGCAATCCTGTTGTGCGCAAACATCACGGTGCGCCACTCAACACTAATGAAGTTTTTCAATACCGCCGGGCCGTGCAAACCCGAAGACTACTACATGCTTCCAGCGTCAACCCGCCTTAGGCAAGGCGGAACTGGCGATGCTCGGCGCGTGGCGTGGCAATGCCGATGCGTGGCGGCCTACTGATTTACAGCCACCCAAATGGCCGACGGCAGAAACGGGAGAACGTGTCTTTGATGAATTGCGCTTCGTGCCGGATTTGGGATTGGTCAGCAGAGCCAACGGCAGCGGAATTTTCATAGCTAATCCCATCTATCGCGAAATCATCCCGACCGTGCTGGCTTACGTCACTCGCGCCACTCTGCCGCAAATTTCACCTGTCTGGTTGAATGCGGACGGCAGCCTGAACCCTGAAAAATTGCTGGAATCGTTTTTGGCCTTCTGGCGGCAACACGGCCAGCCGCTGTTGAAAAGCGTCCATTACCACGAAATCGCGCCGCACATCGTGCTGATGGCCTTTCTGCATCGAGTGGTGAACGACGGGGGTTCGCTGGAACGCGAATATGCGATTGGCACCCGACGAATGGATGTGTGCGTGCGTTACGGCGATTTCACACTTGGGATGGAACTGAAAGTCTGGCGCGACGGCGACAGCGATCCGCTCAAGGAAGGTTTGGAGCAACTGGATCATTACCTCAGCGGATTGGGTTTGGATACCGGCTGGCTGGTGATTTTCGATCAACGTAGCGGGCTGCCCAATATCAGCGAACGGACAACCGCCGAATCGGTGACGAGTACGGCAGGCCGACTCGTCACTGTTATTCGCGGTTGAAAAACAAGGGAATTCCCCTGGCGATTATTTTGCTGCCAGTGGGCTTTGTTTCAGCGCCAGCGTTTGGCTGTCGCGTTCGTGAATCAGATCGAAGAGGCGTTTCAATTGCGGATAGACCGTCGGTAGCTGGTTTTGGTATCCGATTCCCGGAAACATCAGCGCCCCGCTGCGACCGAAAAAGAAGCTGCGTTTGTAGCTCAGTTTGCGGTTTGTGCCGTCAACCCGTATGCGAACCTCATAAGCTGAAATACCTTCCGCATTGATCGGAACCGGCTCAGTGGCGTTTTCCAACTCGAAGCCCGTGGGCAATTCAATCGTCACGTCATCTTCTTCCATCCAGGCATAATTGAAATAGATCGGGTACTTGCGCTCCTGAGTCGGAAAGCGCGCCTTGCCGTTGTATTGGAAAAAGCCCGGCTGGAAGAACAGCCGTCGCCCCGTGCGCTGGGCATAATCGGAAATACGAACGCGATAGCTTTTGACCAAGGGCTTGATCGGTTCGTTCAGGTTTTCAATCCTGATGTCGGAGATTTCTCCAGCGCCCAACCATTCCTTGACGCTTTCGCGGGTTTGCTTTTCGAGTTCGGCGGAGGACATCGAACCGAAAAATTCTTTCTGTTCCGCGCCGGCGTGGCCTGTGTATTCAATGCTCACGTCGCCTTCCAGCGTTCCGTCTTCGCCGAGTTTCAGGTGTGCTTTACGAATCTTTTTGGACTTTTCCGGTTCTGAAATCTGCGCGTGTGCCCACTGCGGATTGATTGGATCGGAAACCAACGCCTCGACGCCTTCTTCCTGCCAGCGCAACATGCCCGCCGGCAGGTAAGTCGTCGCCGGATCGTAAAGCCGCCATTTGCTGTTGACGCGCACGGCGATGTTGTAACCGCTCAGGAAATAACCGCTGGTGAAATTGCGGTCGAAAAAGACATCGCTGCGGTCGGAAGTCTTCGTCACCCGTGCTTCAAATCCGGCAGCCACGGCCAGCGCCGCAAATAACACATCTATTTCTTCGCCGGAACCGGAGCCGCGCCGCAGCGTGTCAGTCGGGTTCTTGTTTTCCTTCAACTTCGCCAGCACGTCTTCAGTAAAGCTGGGATCGTGTTCTATGTTTTTGATTTTCAGGCGGCAGAAATCGTAGAGGCGTTCGATCTTCTGTTCGTCGGTGGTGGCATCGCCGATGGCAGCAGCGGCGGCGTTGCGAAGCTCGTCATTCGGTTTCAACTGCCCCTTGTAAGCTTCGTAAGTGTTCTGCCCGATTTTGGCCCACAAGCCGTATTCGCCGATGCCGGTGTAATAGACCAGCATCCAGGCGCGGACTTCGTTTTCTGGCGGCATGTTCGGTTCGGCGCGGAAAGCGGGCACGTTGCTCATTTTGATGGTGTATAGCCCTTTGCCATCGTTCGACGAAACAGCATCTTTCATGTTGAACGGCTTCATCCGCAGCCAAACGTAATTATTGTCTTTCTGTTTGATCGTGTAGCTGATTTCGCGCGCCGGAATGTCGCGTTGGAACTGCAGGCGCTGATAAAAGGAATCCTTGACCACTTCGCGCCAGCGGTATTCGACAATCACTCCCGCTTCGACGCTCGGCAGCGCGAAAGTCTTAGCGCGAACTTTGAACTTGCCGAACTTAATCAAAGTGGTTTCAAAGACGGCTTCCGGGCCGAGATTGATGATGGTGCCGTCGGCTTTGATGGTGCGGGCGGCAACATCGAGAATCTTGTTGCCGTTGACGAAAGGCAGTTCGACCTTGCCCTGCGAATCGCGTCCGCGGTCGTTGAAAATCTTGATGCGAACGTAATGACGCAACTCCGCGCCCTCAAAACTCTTCTCGACGTAAACTTCCCAGAAGAGAACTTCCGCGTCGGCGTCTTTTTCAACGGTGGAGGCTTTCAAGCCCAGGTGCTGCGGATCAATTGGTTTCCATTCGTCCGCTCTGCCGGCGGCGTTGGCCGAAACCAGGGTTAGTGAAAACAACAAGACCAAAAACAAAACTGAGATCAGTGAACGCTGAGTAGACATTGGTGGATTTCCTTTCCCGACAAAACTGCCTAGGTTCTAAACAAAAGTTGACTGCTGGTGACTGCTGGTTGAACAACTTGAACGCTCTACCGCTGCCTTCGTAAGCCGTAAGCAAGCACAAACCAGAACGTTTCGCTAAGAGTTTGAAGAGTTTGAAGGATCAAAGTCCGACCTCTTGACAGCTTTCAGTCAAATAAAGATACTTGCGCCCGTTCGTTGACAACGCGGAGACATGGCCGAGTGGCTGAAGGCGGCGGTT
>CAZRXE010001020.1:0-9971 GCA_964603695.1 uncultured Heliomicrobium sp. | reverse complement strand
CCAAGCCGAACATCACGTAATCACTCGCTTCCTCTGCGCCGTCTTCGATTTTGGCCACGTCGCGCAAATACACCGGGCGATTGTTGAATACGCCGATGACCACCGCGCCGACATCTTCCGCCGTGTGCAGAAAGCCGCCGGTTTCGACCAGCATTTCGCGGTTTCCGGTGGCGAAGCTCCCCGCTTGCAATTGCCGGTTGGATTGTTCCAGTAGCGGCGGAATCATGGCGGGCGCAATGTTGAACCCGGCCATTCGTGCCGCGTCGAGCGAAACGCGAATCTGACGGCGTTGGCCGCCGATCAGTTTGACTTCGGAAACGTCAGTGACTTCTTTGATTTGATCGTGGACTTGCGAGGCGATGCGTCGCAGTGTGAAAGCGTCGTAAACGTTGCTGGCAAGTGTTAGCGCCAGAATCGGCACGTCGTCAATTGAACGAGGCTTGACCAGCGGCTGAGAAGCGCCGGGCGGAATCAAGTCGAAGTTCGCCAGCATTTTTTGATTCAACCGGACAATGGCGTCCTCTTCGTTTTGGCCGACGTAAAACCGCACCACCGACATCGCCGCGCCGGGCGAAGAAGTCGAATAGATGTATTCGACGCCTGGCACTTCCCACAGCAGTTTTTCCATCGGCTTGGTGATGCGCTCTTCAACTTCTTTGGCCGAAGCGCCAGGCATCGCCACGAACACGTCAATCATCGGCACGATGATTTGCGGTTCTTCTTCGCGCGGCAACATCACCACCGCGCCCAACCCCAGCAAGATCGAAGCGATGATGACGAGCGGCGTCAGCTTCGAGGCAATGAACGCTCGCGCGACTTTTCCGGCCAATCCAATTTCGGTTTTCATTGCATCCTTTCTTAGCCACAGAGGCCACAGAGGTCACAGAGATCACAGAGAATGTTTAGTAGCCGACTGAGGTTCTTGCCTCTGTCTTCTCCGTGCCCTCTGTGGCTTATTCCCTTACTGTACACGGCTGCCGTCATTCACTTTGGCAAAGCCGTCCACCGCAATGCGCTCGCCTTCGCTCAAACCGGACAAGACTTCCACGCCGTCGCCGAAAGTCTTGCCAGTTTTAATCAACCGCAACCGCGCGATGTTCGCGTCATCCACCACAAACACACCGGTCAATTGCCCGCGCTGCACAATGGCTTTGGCAGGAACGGTCAGCGCCTGCCGCCTACCGCCGGCAAAGCGCGCAGTGCCGTACAAACCGGAACGCAGCGATGATGACGACGGCAAATCAATCTTCACCGTGTAACTGCGGCTCATCGGGTCGGCGGCGGGCAGAATTTCGGCCACCGTGCCGGCAAGCTCTTCGCCGCCGAGGGCGTCAATGCGCACACGCGACGAGTCTTTCAATTTGATTTGGCCGATGCGGGATTCCTCTACGGCGGCTTCCAGCCGATGTTGCGCGGCGTCTTCGATGACGAGCAGCGGAGCGCCGGGCGTGGCGGTTGCGCCGACTTCGATTGATTTGGCGACGACAACGCCGCCGGCGGGCGCGGCGATGCGCCCATAACCGGCGGCCACTTGCGCGGCAACGATGTCTGCTTTGGCTTGGTCAATTTGCGCCTGCGCCTGTTTCTTGCGCGCGGCCAGCATGTCCAACATCTTTTCGGCGCGCAGGGCTTCGGCTTCGGCGACCTGCGCTTTGGTTTTCACTTCATCAAATTCCTGCGGACTGACGGATTTTCGATCCAGCAAGGTTTGATAGCGCGCCAGCGTGGACGAGGCCAATCGCCGGTTGGCTTCCGCAGCAGCTTTGGCAGATTGCGCGGCGCTGCCGGCCTGTTCGGCTTCGGCTTCACCTTGCTCGGCTTGTCGCAATCCGGCTTGCGCTTTTTGCAACTGCGCGGCGGCGTCGCGGTTGTCAATTTCGATCAAAGTTTGCCCGGCGCGCACACGGTCGCCTTCGCGCACGCGCAGCGAAATCACCGTACCCATAATTTTTGAAGACAACACTGTCGAAGTTTTCGCGCGCACAGTGCCGGTCGCTTCGTAAAAATCTTCGACCGGTGAGGCCGCAATTTTTTCGATTTGCACGCCCGTGACCAGCGGCGGTTTTTCCGCCGAAGCCTGGGGCTTTTTTCCACACGCTGCGGCAAACAAGGCGAGCAGCGTGATTGCTGCGATGAACAAAAGTTTGGTTTTCATGGCGTTATGAAACGAAGGCTTGCACGTCGTTCAACTGTCCGGTCGAAAGCAGCACGCCGGCATAACCGACGTAATAATCGTGACGCGCGACCAGAATGTTCAGCCGCGCGCGCGTCAGCGTAGTTTCGGCACGCAGCACTTCGGTGATGGTCGTCAGTCCTTCCTGATAACGATCCTGCGTGATGCGCAAAGCTTCGCCGGCTTGGGCGATGATGCGTTCGGCGACTTTCAACCGTTCGCGGGCGGAGATAAATTGCTGATGCGTGCGGACGACTTCCAGGCGGATTTGATTGGCCAGATAGTCATGTTCGCCTGTGGCCAGTTTGGCCGCAGCGCGCGCCTGCGCAATGCGTGCGCTGCGACCGGCGTCGAACAGGTTGAATGTGACGCTGGCACCGACTGTGTAATCGCTGCTGCCACTGACGAAGTTGTTGCGGCTTGCGCCGAAGTTGGCGAAAACATCCACGCGCGGCAAATATTCATTGCGCGCCCCCGTGGCCAGCACTTCGCCCGAACGCACGGCCAAGCCGGCGCGGTTCAAATCCGGGCGATGTTCCATTGCCAGCCGGATCAACTCTTCCTGCGCGGCCACGTCGAATTTCTTTTCGGCCAGCGCGCCGGAAACTTTTTTTGGAGTGCCGATGGGCAAACCGAGCGCGGTGTTCAGCGCGGCTTCGGCTGTGACGGCGTCGCCGTCGCTTTGAATCGCTTGTTGGCGAGCTTCGGCCAGTTGCACTTCGGCGGCCAGCAAATCGGAAACAACGGCGGTTCCGGCTTCCACGCGGTCGCGGCTCAGCTTTACGTCGGCTTCGGCCAATTTGACGGCTTCGGCGGCGACTTCTTTTTTGGCTTCGGCCAGCAGCAAACCGTAAAACGCGCGCAGCGTTTCAAAACGAATTTGCTGCTCGACCTGCACCAGGCGCGCGTCGGCCTGCTTCTGCCCCAACTGCGCGCGCTCAACACGCGTGGCGGTTTGCCGTCCGTCGAAGAGCGGCGCTTTGACCATCACGCCGAAGCGGAAATTGGTCAGCGGATCGGGATTGTTCAGCAGCGGCAGGTTGAAATTCTGTTGCGTGAATCGCGCCTGTTCCAGCAGCGAGCCGAAAACGAAAACAGGGTTGTTGCCATTGGTGAAGCTTTCGCTCAGTTGCACCTGCGGTAAACGCCCTGCACGCGCTTCAGCGACTTGCGCGTCGGCCAGCTCGCGACCTGAAGCCGTGGCGCGCGTCAGCGGATTTGTGCGCAAGGCCAGTTCAACCGCCAACGGCAAGGTCAACGCTTCGGCATCCTGCGCTTGAACGCTCAGGCTTGGCGTCATCGCGCAAGCCAACGCCAGCAACCACGCGGCGGATGTTTTCAATCTGCGGATCGAGCTTGTTCGTTTGAGAAACTTCATTGGTTTCGCCCCCGCTGCAAGTTATGCCCCAGCGCCTTCGTCCTTCACACCCAGCCAACGCAGGAAAGTCATCATCGGACACCAGTCGGTGAAACCCGATTGCATCAGATTCAAGGAAACAAACACCGTCAGAATGAACCAGTTGGCATTATGAAAAATGCCCAGCAGTAAGCTGGCCAGCACAAAGCCGCCCGCAATCAACCGCAAATATCTTTCGACAGTCATCACAAACCTCCTTTTGATTTTTCCACGTTGTTTCGTTCGTCGCGGCCCGAACCGGGCGCGCAGGAACCGGCCATTCAGGTCGGAACGCCGAACTTCGGCAACACCCAGCGCATGACGAGCAGGTACCCGGCAAACAACACTATGAACCATCCCAAATCAGGCATTTCATTTCCTTTCCTTTCAATAATTATTCGTTGCCGGCATTCAACTCGTTCTGTATACTGGCAGCGAACTAACTGTATAACTACTTAGTTATATTGTCAATAAGCATTTCAGGAAAAGCGATGAAGAAAAGCAAACGTCAACCCATGTCACGGGAGGCGCTGCAATTGGTGGCGGCGCGGTTCAAGGTCTTGGCCGATCCGATGCGGCTGCGGATTTTGCAGGTGTTGGAAAACGGAGAAACCGGCGTTTCGGCGCTGGCGGAGGCGGTGGAATCCACACAGCCGAACGTCAGCAAGCATCTGAAGATTTTGCAGGAAGCGGGAATGCTGGCGCGGCGACAGGAAGGCAACACCGTGTATTACTCGATTTCCGATCCGACGGTGTTTGAGCTTTGCGACGCGGTTTGTAGCAGTCTGGCGGAGCGTTTTGCGGCGCACGCCGGAGTATTTTCAGCAGGCGCGCGCCGCAAACGGTAGTGACTCAGAACCGCTTGGTCAGTTCCAGGTAAGCGAAGCGGGCGTTTTTGCCGTCGGGGTAAATGCGTTCCGGCACGCCACCGCCACGCACGCCGGCGATGTAAAACGTGAAGGTCGTGGTCGGCGTGACGGCGTAATCCAGGCTGAAATCCACCATCATGCCCAGCGTTTTTTGTCCGTTGCTGGGACGCCCCGTGTAACCGAAAGTGTTTTTCTGAAACGCGCCGCCGCCCAAATACCATTGGTCGTTGGCATTGCTCAGCCGCAGATGATGCACATCCGTCCGCAGACTGACTTTGGCGTGCGGTTTCAGCCGCAACTGCGCAAATACATCTTCGTTGTTAACCAGATCATAAAACGGAAAGCGCGCATAAGGACGCGGCGTCGGCAGCACTTGAAAGAACGTGCCGTGCGTGCCGTCCGCCGGATTGCCGTCGCCCGTGCTGCGGAAATACCCGGCGCGCACCCAGGGTTTCACTTTGTCCGCGGATTTGCCCGTGAATTGATAGCCGGCTTCGGCGGCCACGGCGGCGGCGCGGTGATTGAGTTTGCCCCAATCGCCGAATTGCCCCGCGCCCCAGAACAGCACGTCGGCTTTGCCCGCGCCCGCTTTGGCGACGGCGGCGTAATGTCCGCCGATGGTGTTGACGCGAATGTTTTCCGCATCGGCGGCGCGCACGGCTTGCGGACGGTTATCGGTTTTCAGCACGCGGCGGCCATCGTGGTAATGCAGCGCGAACAGCCGCAAATCGCTTTCCGAAGTTTTGGTTTTCAGCGCCTTGTTGAACGAGCCGTAATAAAAATCCACGTCCAACTGATTCCAGCCGCGCAGTTGAAAGACGCCTTCCGTGGGACGCGCGCCGACGAAGGTGAAATTGCCCAGCTTCGAGGTGCGCGAAAAATGCAGCCCATCGAAACTGCGCCCGACGTGCGTGAAGCCGAACGTGCCGATCAAACGTTGCGCTGCGTGGTCGCGTTTGACCGTGGCCAGTTGTGCATCGGCGGGCGTGATTTCCGTGCCGTCGCCGAATTCTAAGCGGCCCAGTTTCAAACTGCTCGCCTTATCGCCGCCCAGACCTTTGAAACGAATGAAAGCTTGTTTGATGAAAACGCTGCCGTCGCGGCGTCCATTGGCGGCGAAATAACTCGCGCCCATACCAAGCTGGCCTTGCGGCGCGGGCGCGATGGCGTTGTCCGGCAAACCGATCAGCAAGGGCGCGGCGGCTTCCACCTGCCACTCGAATTTTTCCAGTTGCTGGCTGAGCGCCACGCGCAACACGGCTGCGCCGAAGTTGTAGTTGTTTTCGGCGGCATTGGTTTCAAACCAATCCCAACTTTCAAAGCGCAGACGCAAGCTGCCGGACAAAGTCACCTTGCCCAGTTTGATCGGCGCGGGGGCGGGCGCTGGTTTGGGCGATGGCGACGGCGTCGGCGTGACGGAAGCGGATTGGCCTGACTGCGCCTGGGCGCAGAGCGAAATGAAGATCAGAAGTATGAGGAATAAAACTATGGATCGAAGTCTTTGCGGAGTCATAAATCCTCCTTTGGAAAACGTGGGACAGACTTCAGTCTGTTTGCAGTGGGCACAGACTGAAGTCCGTCCCACGCTTTTATTTTTTAGCCACCTTTTGCCCGGTGTCGCCTGGCTGGGCGGCGGCGGTTTTGGCCGGTGTCGTGGGCGGCGGCATTTGTCCGCGCAGCGCGTTTTGGCCTTGCCGCGAAAAGTTGATGGATTCGCCCAGGATGCGCGCGGCTTCCTGCGGAGCGTGGAAGCCGGTGGAGTTTTCGGCTTCGACGAAATCCAGATAGAACTGCGCTTTGCGCTGGAAGCCCTGCGCCGCCGTCACCTTGCCGTCGGTGGGGTTGATGAGCTTGGCGGCTTTCAGATCATTGATTAAATCCACCAGCGCATCCATGGCGATGTTGCGCAGGTTGAAATGGCGGTTCTGAATTGTTTCCACGCGAGCTTTCAGTTCGGTTTCGTCCCACTTGTGGCAGGTCTGGCACGAACGGTTGATTTTCAGCAGCGGACTGTTGACGTGGTGGTCGCTGATTTTCAACGCGCCTTCGCGTTTGTAAGGCATGTGGCAATCGGCGCAGGCCACGCCCGAACGCGCGTGAATGCCCTGATTGAACATCTCGAATTCGGGATGCTGCGCTTTGAGCACAGGCGCGCCGGTTTCGGCGTGCGTCCAGTCTTTGTGGCCGGTCTCTTCGTAATAGGCCATGATTTCGTCCACCTTCAGCCCCTTCGACCACGGGTAAACCAAACGCTTTTCCGGCCCCTTGAAGTAATACTCGACGTGACATTGGCCGCAGACGAAAGAACGCATTTCCTGCCGCGTGGCCATTGTGTTCACGTCGTAATTCTGTACGCCTTGCGATGCTTTGAAGGCGCGGTAGCCTTCAATGAAACCTGGGCGCGTGACGCGCAATTGCATCGTCGCCGGATCGTGGCAATCAATGCAGGCCACGGGATGTGAAACCAGCTTGCGCGCTTCGGAGTAGGGCATTTGATTCATCGCCTCGAAACCTTTGATCAAATCGCCGCCGCCGAGTTTTTTGTAAACGGTATAGACCGAAGCGTGGCATTGCATGCAGGTGCCGGGTTGTTTCACCACCTGTTGGCGTTCGGTGTAGGTTTGATCGTCAAGCATGAAAGCGTGGCCGCGCTCTTCGCGAAAGTCCTTAGCGAAGGCATAACCGGCCCACATGATTTTCAGGCGCGGGTCTTCTTCGATTTTCGATTGAGAAACCGCTGAGCGCGGATCAGCCTGCGTGGGTTCGTGCGGCAAGGCTTCGCTGCCGCCGTAGCGCGTGCGCACCTGATCCACGGTGCGTTTGTAATCGTCGTATTGCAGCGGAAAGTTTTTGCCCCAGACGGCGGGGTCTTCGGTTTCGTCCGTCAGTTCGACCACGCGGTAAAACGGATTCTTGCCTTCCTGTCGGTGTTCAAAAACGCTGATGAGCAAGGCCACGCCGCCGATGGTGGCCAGTGTGGCGATCAAGGCCGTCAATAAAACGAAGCGCCGTCTGCTCCATCTGGATTCGCCGTGAAATTGAGAGTTGTTGGTCATAAATTTTCTCGTATAACAGTTAATCAGTGCATGTGTCCGACCGAGCGGTGACAACGCACACAGGAAATCGCCTCGTCGCCTTTGGCCGAATGCGCGGAGTTGATTGCTTGCGTAACGTCCGCGTGACATTTCAAACAGGCTTGTTCAGCGATTGCCAAATTGCGTTTGCCGATTTGAATCGGTTCGTGAAAGCCGCCGGTGGTGAAATAAAACGAATGCCAAAATCCGTTGGATGCTTTGGTGGCGTATTTGCCGACCAAACCCGGCGGCGTGTGACAATCGTTGCACGTGGCCACGGCGCGATGCGACGACTTCAACCAGCCGTCGTATTGCTCATTCATCACGTGACAATTGGCGCACGAAGCCGGATTGTTGGTCAGGTAGGAATAGCCTTTGGCGTAGACGAAGGTATAAACGCCAACGCCTGCCGACACACCCACCATCGTAGCCAAAATGATCCTTCGTAATTTTCGGAATTTCATTGTTGTTCCTGTCAGTGGATAGGGATTATTCCTCACCAAGTGATTGTTAAACGTTGAAAACCGCAACCGGTGTGCCTGTTCAGTTTGGTGCAAATGGCTTTGATCTATGAGCGGCTTAGAACAAGGCAAAGTTTTGTCCATCCGTCAGGTGCGAAAGTTTCCGCTCACGATTCCGCGCAGACAAATTCCTCACGTTCATCCAAAGAAAGCACTGGCAATTGCTGTTTAGGGCCTAGATCGCGTTTGGGGCCGACGCGCGCCAACAAGGCTTTTCCGGCCAGCGCCAGATATTTATTACACGCCTGAATGTTCCAGTGAACGCGCCAACGGTTCGGTCATTGTGGAACGATGATCGCTGATAAATTGCTGTACCGCCTCGCGCCTGACGGCGGCATGTTCCTCGTCCGCACTCGCTTCGGCGTAAGCTTCTTTCAACGTCAAATAAGCGACGAAGCCGGTTTCGACTGAAACGTGATCCGGCGCTTCAAGCAGCGTGGGTTGGTAGGCGAAAGCGTTGTAATACCTCGTCAGCTCCGACAGCAAATAGCCCGGCTGCATCCAATGGCGGTAACTGATTTCGCGCGGCGGCGCGGGGCCGCCGGGGCCGAAAATCGAATGATACAAACCTTCGCTCACTTCGCGCCGCACGGCTTCAACGGCGGCGCGCAACTCCGCGTCGGCGACTTCCGCCGCCAACGCTTCAACCTGTTCGCGCCACATCGGCGAAGGGCATTCAAACAACAAACCCAGCAATCGCCATTCGGCGGCTTCGCGCAGCAATTTATTTTGAGTCATGGCCGTAGCCGTTGCGGTGGTCATTTTGCTTCCGCTCCTATGATGAGTTGTCTACTCCTTCACAGCGCCGACAGCCCCAGAAAATCGCGACGCGGCATCGGATCGGGATCAAGGCGGGGTTGCGGTTTACCGGCTTTGACTGTCATACCGTCCTCCAGAAGGTTGAATAAGTAATGCGTTCCATCGAAATCGCATCGGCAGAACAACCTTGCGCGCACAAAGCGTAGCGGATGCAGACGATCTTCGTCTTTCAGAATCGCGGAGTTTTTTGAGGTCAACATCGGCTCCGAGCGAATGTTCGATGGCGGCGGTCAGGTCGCCGTTGAGCGCCAGGCTGTCCAGCGAAACCAGCTTCAAACATTCGGTCGGGCAAACGTCGGCGCAACCTCCGCACAACACGCAGCGCACGCCGCAATCCAGACAGCGCGAAGCTTCGCGCATCGCTTCGGCGCGGGAGTAGCCGGTTTCGACGACGGCTTCGGCCACACCTTCTGAATGCCGCAAACGTTCTTCGGGATGAATGACAGGGACAGCCGTGCGGCGCAATGATTCGTAGCCGCGTTCGCGCCGATAGTGTTCCAGGATGTTGTGCGCTGAAACCGAATCGGCTTTGAGTTCGTGGCCGGTGATGAATTGATAAATCGAACGCGCCGCCGACTTGCCCGAAACCACTGCGTCAATCAGCAAGCGCGTGCCGTGCGCCAAATCGCCCGCGACAAATACGCCTTTGCCCGTGGTGGTCAATCGCGCAGGATCAACTTTCGGCCAGCCGGGACGCATCATCTCAATGTCTGCGCCGCCGTCTTCCAAAAACTTCAGCGCGGGCGCTTGGCCGACGGAAAGCAGCACGGTGTCGCAGGGAATCACGTCCGTGATTTGATCGTCATACTGCGGCGAAAACTTTCTGTCAGCGTCGTAAACCCGCGTGCATTTGCGAAAGCTTGCGCCGATCACATTGCCCGCGCCGTCGCGAAGAATTTCCACCGGCCCCCAGCCGTTGTGACGTTCGACGCCTTCTTCGTCGCCTTCCATGATTTCGACCGTGTCGGCGGGCATTTCTTCCAGACTTTCCAGCGAAACCAGATGCACGCGCGCGGTTCCGGCCAGCCGCGCAGCCGTGCGCGCCGTGTCATAAGCGATTTGCCGCACGACGGTGCGCGCCACGTCGTAGGCCACGTTGCCGCCGCCGATGACGACGAT
>CAZRXE010001019.1:0-5685 GCA_964603695.1 uncultured Heliomicrobium sp. | reverse complement strand
TATCGCGCCTGAACCGGCGCGGGCGGACTATAGCAACGGGTTTTGAAAAGTGTCAAACCACGCAACCTCACTGATTTTCGGCCTTCAGGGCGCGGTGAAGAAAGGCGATGATTTGGTCAAAATATTTGTCACCTTGATTGCCCGCCAGATTGTGATCGCCGCTTTCGATCAGCAGCAACTGTTTGGGTTCAGGGGCGGCGGCGAAAAGTTTGCGGCCTTGCGCCACGGGAATGGTCGCATCGTTAGTGCCGTGCGCGACAAGCACCGGGCAGCGGACGGCGGCGATTTTGCGCGCCGATTCAAATCGGTTTTTCGCCAGTCGGTGCAGCCAGCGCGGCAACATCGGCAAAGAGTATTCGCCCATTTCGCTCGCTGAACTTAGGCCGGATTCAACCACCAACGCGCCGCAAGGTTTGCGCGAGGCCACGTCAATCGCCACCGTCGTGCCGAGCGACAAGCCATACAACGCCAGTTTTTCCGGCTTCGCGCCGCGCTCATGGAGTAGGTAGTTGTAGGCCGCTTCGCCATCGGCATCAAGCGCCCATTCGTCCGTCGGGCTGCCGTCGCTGCGCCCATAACCACGATAGTCAATTAACAGCACATCGAATCCGCTCCGAGTCAGCCTTTCGCCGATCCAGCCGACGTGCGTCAGATTTCCACCGTTGCCGTGGCAATACAACACCGTTCCCTCTGCGGGTTGTGTTGCCGTTTTCAAAAACCAGCCGTGAATGCGTTGGTCGGCTGTGACCTTGATCCAAACGTCTTCGCCGTTCGACGGCACAGTCCAGCGAGCGCTGCCGTCGTAAAGAATCGGGTGATGAGTCAAGGCGTGTTCAAGCTGCCGCAATCCAAAGACAAAGATCAAAGCCAGGATCGGCAAATAAATCCCCAATCGAAGCGCGCGCGGCGACAGAAAAAACTTCTTCCTCATTCGTCCTCGCCTGAACCTTTCCTTACTTTTTCGCCGACAAGCCGTTTCGTTGGCTGATGACGTAAGCGCGAATCGCGTCCACGTCGGCGGGCGTCAGCGATTGTTTGAAGGAAGGCATACCTTCGCCAAGCAGCGCGCCGTCGAGCAGAATTTTTTGGTAGCTGTTGAAAGTCGCCGGAGCGGAATACTTCAAATCCGGCAACACGCCGCCGCCGCCCAGAGCGGCGATGCCGTGGCAAACGGCGCAATATTGCGCGAACAAATCTCCGCCGCGCGAAACAGTTTCCACTGAAGCGGTGAGTTCCAGGGCTTCAGGCGCAGTGGGCGCTTTGGCCGCGAAGGTTTCCAATTGTCCTTTGCCGTTGAGCGCGAAGGTCAGCAAGCGTCCGGACGCGGCTGGCAAACCCAGACTGCCGCCGGTCAGCGGAAAGGAGCCACCCCAGCCGGCCATAATCGAAACGTACTGCAGGCCGTCAATTTCGTAAGTCACCGGCGAAGCAATGACGCCCGTTCCCAGATTCACTTCCCAGAGCTTTGCGCCTTTGTCCGCGCTGTAAGCGATGAAGCGCCCGTCGGCAGTGCCTTGAAAGACCAAATTGCCGGCGGTGGTCAACGTGCCGCCGTTCCACATCACCACGTAAGGCACGCGCCAGCGTTCCTTTTGCGCGATCGGATCCCAGGCCAGCAAATGGCCTGTCGGCAAAGCCTTCGGCGCGTTTTTAACCAGCGAAAAATCCACGCCGATGTTCCAGCCGCGATCCTTGTATTTGAAATCGCGCTCCTGCCCGTAAACAAAGCCTGTTTCCTGCGCCGGGATGTAGACTAAGCCTGTGTTCGGATTGAAAGACATAGGCATCCAGTTGTGACCGCCGAGCGGGCCGGGCTGCATCACGACGTTTTTTTCCTTGTAGCGATGTTCGGGGCTTTCGATGGGACGGCCTGTTTTTTTGTCCACGCCTTTGGCCCAGGTGACTGTGACGTAAGGTTCGGCGGAAAGCAGTTCGCCGGTAGCGCGGTCGAGCAAGTAAAAGAATCCGTTTTTCGGCGCTTGCATCAGCGTTTTGCGGCGCTGCCCGTTGATGGTCAGGTCGGCCAGGATCATGTGCTGCGTGGCGGTGAAATCCCACATATCGCCGGGCGTCGTTTGGTAATGCCAGATGAGCGCGCCGGTGTCGGGTTTGATGGCCAGAATCGAAGACAGATACAAATTGTCGCCGTCGCCGGGACTGCGCACGTTTTGATTCCACGGCGAACCGTTGCCCGTGCCGACATAAAGCAAATCCAGTTCGGGGTCGTAAGCCAGCGAATCCCAGACAGTGCCGCCGCCGCCCAGCTTCCACCATTCGCCCGTCCAGGTTTTGGCGGCTTTGTCCATTGCCGGTTTCATCGCTGTCGGAACAGACTCTTTCGGATCGCCGGGCACTGTGTAAAAGCGCCAGGCCTGTTTGCCGGTCACGGCATCATAAGCCGAGACATAACCGCGCATGCCGTATTCGCCGCCGCCGTTGCCGATGATGACTTTGCCTTTTACAACGCGCGGCGCGCCAGTGATGGTGTATTGCTTGGATTGATCCACGGTCACGACTTCCCACGCGGGCTTGCCCGTCGCGGCGTCGAGCGCGACCAGCCGGCCATCTAGCGTGCCGACGTAAACTTTGCCTTTGTAAACCGCCACGCCGCGATTGACCACGTCGCAGCAGGCGCGCGCGCCGTAACTGTGCGGCACTTGCGGATCCCATTTCCAAAGCTGCTTGCCGGTGCGCGCGTCGAGCGCGAAGACGATGCTCCAACTGCCGGTCGTGTACATCACGCCGTCCACTATGATCGGCGTGGCTTCCAATCCGCGATTAGTGTCGGTGTTGAACGACCAGGCCAATCCCAAGTCCTTGACGTTCGCGTCGTTGATTTGCCGGAGCGGGCTGAAGCGCGTTTCGGCGTAATCGCGTCCGTGCGTGATCCAGTCGCCCGCGCGCGCGCCGGCTTTTTTCAACGCGGCATCGTCAATCGTCCGCGCCGGAGCTTTCTTTTGCGCCGCCGACTGCGGCAAAAGGGCCGCGCCGCAAACCGACAAAAACAGCAAAACAAAATTCACTCTTCGCGTCATGGAAAAGTCTCCCGATGGAAATTGATGGATTGTTTGACGGATTAGAACCTTTGCGGCGGGCATTGTGCAGCAACCGCCGCGCGAAGTCACACGGAAGCGGCTGACAAACTCTGGCCGGACGACTATCATCGCGCGGCCAATTCGTGACCGATCACGACAACATCAATTTGGGAGGGACAACGTGAAAACAATCGTTAAATTCGGCGGCACGGTCGCCGTCATCGCAACTCTGGCGGTCGGCGCATTTTTCTTCTTGCACCAACCGGAAGGCAGCAACGCTCAAACCAAAAAAGCTATGAAATCCATCTATGACATTCCTGTGAAAACCATTGACGGCAAACCGGCGACCATCGGCGATTACAAAGGCAAAGTCCTGCTCATCGTCAACGTCGCCAGCCAGTGCGGTTATACACCTCAATACGAAGGCCTGGAGAAGATTTACGAGAAGTACCAATCGCAGGGACTCGCCGTGTTGGGCTTTCCGGCAAACAATTTCGGCGGGCAGGAACCCGGAACCGAAAACGAAATCAAAACTTTTTGTCAGACGAATTACGGCGTGAAGTTTCCGATGTTTGCCAAGCTGTCAGCTAAAGGAGCGGACATTCATCCGCTCTATAAATTCCTGACCGAGAAAGAAACCAACCCGAACTTTGCGGGCGAGATCAAATGGAACTTCAACAAGTTCCTGATTGATAAAAACGGCAATCCGATTGCGCGCTTCGATTCCGGCGACAAACCGGAAAGCGCCAAAGTCACGCAAGCCATCGAACAGGCGCTGAAGTAAAGCAAAGAATCTTCTTCCACGAAGCCGCACGAAGATCACACAAAGAAAGCAATAAACCTGACTTTCCTTCGTGAACCTTCGTGTTGTTTCGTGGAAGAGATAAAATTCATCTTGGCCAGACTTCTTTGGCAACAAACCACGGATGGATTTCCACCGTCAACCGCCCGGATTTGACCATCGGATCGTTTTCAGCCCAGGCTTTCGCCTCTTCCATTGAATCCGTGGCAAACACAAAAATCCCCGCCAAATCGCCTGCGTTCCCGACTGGCCCTGCCGCCACGGCTTTGCCTTCGTCCAGCAACCGGCGGACATTCCACAAATGGGCGAGTTGCAGTTTTTGCAACTCTTCCGGCGAACCCTCCATTGATTTCGCATTGCGTTTGAGCAGCACGAAATGATGTTTGGTCATGGTCATCGGAACTTTCGGATTCTTTTTGTATTCCTCCATCAGCTTTCCGCCGATGGCTTTGGGCGCAGCCATCCAGGGAAACAGATCGAGTTTCAAACGGTCGGCTTTGATCGCCGGGTCTTCAGCAGCCAATGCTTTGGCTTCTTCCGGCGAAATGCCGCGGAAAATGAAGATGCCGCGCAAATCGCCGTTATCTCCCATCGGCCCGGCAGCGAAGAGCTTTCCATTAGCGGCCATTTTGTTGATGTTGGCCATGTGACCGGCTTGAATCTTGTCAGCTTCCTCTTTCGTGCCGGTTCCGTGATTCGGGCCTTTGCGCAGGAAGCCGAGTTGATAGGTTTCCAACTCGAATTGCGGCGGTTTGGATTGATCGGATTGCGGCGCTTGCGCTGCGACGGTGATTGCGGCAATCGCCGCAATCACGAGGGGACAAACGGACAGCGAGATTTTTTTCCAGTTCATGCTTGCTCCTTACTGCGCGTTGGGATCGTTTTGCATTGCGCCGAAGATGTTACCTTCGGGATCGTGAAAATAAGCCAGCCAGCCGACGCCCGGCACAGGCATTTTGGCCAACGCGGTCGTGCCGCCGTGAGCGTCAACATCGGCAATGGTTTTGTCCAGCGATTCGACCATCGCCGTGCAAACATAAGCGTTGACGGCTTGCCCCAGTTGCGGACGGTCGCCGCGACGCGGCAACAAGCCGCCGTCAATCCCCGGCACTTCCGGCGGACCGGTTTTAATCAGCCAGTATTCCTGTCCGCCCCATTGCAGGAATTCCCAGCCGAAAACGCCATTGTAAAACGCAATGGCGCGCGCCGGATTGTCCGCGTGAATTTCAAAATGAGCGATTCTTGCCATGAAAATTTCTCCTAAAACTTGTTCGTCGTAAGTTTTCTATTCCTCTTTGTACAACCACGCCCCAGCGATTGCGCCCAAAGCGAATTCGGCGATGCCCCAGGGCAGGCTGAGCAAATATGGTTTGGCCGAAACGATTCCGGCTGCCAGATAAATGTACCCGGCATAAAGGTAAACGAAAAACCAGGCGATCACGCCCGCGCAAGCGGCCGCTTTCCAGCCCGCACCGAATCGCGGGCGAATGGCTGCATAAAGGTAAACAATGCCGATGCCCAGCACGAAGGTCATTCCCACCACGCGCACCAGAAACATAGGGTTGGCGCTGGGGTCGCTCAGACCGAGTTTGGAAAAGTCCTGCTTGGTGGTTTCCGCCAGCACCACGGCGTTAAGCAATGCTTCTCCGATGTTCAAAACTACGCCTGCCAACAAACCGCCGAGCAGGACACGTCCCACGTTGATCTTTGCCATAACTGTCTCCTGTTTGTTGAACTGCTTATAGCGGTTTTCAGCCGAGTGCGACCTGCACATTCAGAGGTGGGACAGGTTCGGAACCTGTCCCACCCAATCAAGAAGTCGCAGACACCTGCAAATCGCTATAAGAG
>CAZRXE010001018.1:0-4442 GCA_964603695.1 uncultured Heliomicrobium sp. | reverse complement strand
TGTTTTCGACAAGGGCGCTTCACCGTTTACACCACCGCCGATGGATTGAGCACGAATTTCGTTCGCTCCATTGCCGAAGACCGGGAAGGAACGCTCTGGCTGGGAACCGCAAACGGCGGACTCCTCCGCGTCAGCCGCCGATTTATCACCACCTACTCCACGCGCGACGGGCTGGTTTACAACAACGTCCATCCAATCAGCCAGGATCGCGCCGGGCGCATCTGGATCGGCACGGCGGTGGGGCTGAGCATTTTTCAGGACGGGCACTTTACCAATTACACGAAAAACGATGGTTTGCGCCGGGACGGCGTCCAGGCCTTTTGCGAAGATCGGGACGGATCAATGTGGGTCGGCTTGGTCGGTGGACTGTTGCAGTTTCAAAACGGCAGGATCACTGACCGGACGGCGCTGGTCGGCGATGTGACCGTCCTGGCGATTTGCCGGGATCGCGGCGGCGCGTTGTGGTTCGGCACGAATCGCGGCGTCTTTCGCTGGCAGCCGGGGCAGGGCGATGCCGTCGAACACTTCACCGTCAAGCAAGGATTGCCGAACGATGACGTAAAGGCCATTTACGAAGATCGCAAAGGCAGGCTCTGGTTTGCGACGTTCGGCGGGCTGGCGCAATTCCAGGCCGGCAGGTTCACTGCCTACACCGCCGCCGATGGACTGGCGGGCAATCGCGTGCGTTCGATTTACGAAGACGCTGACGGCGTGCTGTGGATCGGGACGTATGACGATGGTTTGAGCCGTTTCAAGGACGAGCGTTTCGTCAGCTTCAAGGTTGAAAACGGGCTGTACAACAACGGCGTTTTTCAAATCCTCGAAGACGCGCGCGGCTACCTCTGGATGAGCAGCAACAAAGGCATCCATCGTGTCAGCAAACAACAGCTCAACGATTTCGCCGCAGGGCGCATCGCCAAACTGGACGGTTTCGCCTACGGCAAACAGGACGGAATGCTCAGCATAGGATGCAACGGCGGACGACAGCCGGCCGGCATTAAGGCGCAGGACGGCAAGTTCTGGTTCCCGACGCAGGAAGGCGTCGTCATCGTTGATCCTGAAGCCGTCCCCTTCAACCCGCTGCCGCCGCCCGTGTTGATTGAATCCGTTTCGCTCGAACGCAACCTGCTGGATTTCCGCCAGGGCGTGACCATCAGGCCGGGGCAGCGTTACCTGGAGATCGCTTACACCGGACTGAGCTTTCTCAAGGCAGAGCAGGTCCGGTTCAAATACAAACTGGAAGGTCAGGACACCGATTGGATTGATGTCGGCACACGCCGCACGGCGTATTACGCGCAACTGCCGCCGGGCGATTACACCTTCCGCGTCATCGCCGCCAACAGCGACGGCGTATGGAATCGGCAAGGCGCAACTTTGCGCTTGACCGTGATTCCGCCGTTTTATCGCGCCTGGTGGTTCGTGACGCTGACGGCGTTGACGCTGGTTGGATTGGTTGTTGCGTTTTATCGGCACCGCATCACGCAACTGAAACGGGAACACGCGCGCCAGACGGCTTTTTCGCGGCAGTTGATTGATTCGCAGGAAACCGAACGCAAACGCATCGCCGCCGAATTGCACGACAGCCTGGGCCAAAGTTTGATTATCATCAAAAACCAGGCAGTGCTGAGTTCTCGTGGCATTCACAACGGAGACGACCGCGCAGAACTGGCCGAACAGATCAACGACATCACCAGTGCCGCCGCGCAGGCGATTCAGGAGATGAAAGAGATTTCGCACAACTTGCGCCCGTATTTGCTCGACCGGCTGGGGCTGACGCTGGCGCTGGAATCCATGCTCAAAAAAGTCTCCGCTTCCGGCCCCACACGTTTCGTGATGGAGATAGACCGGATTGATAATTTGTTTCCCAAAGAATCTGAAATTCACCTGTACCGGCTGGTGCAGGAAAGCGTCAATAACGTCCTCAAACACGCCGCCGCCACTGAAGCCCGCGTCGTCATTCGCAAAGAAGCAAGTCAGGTGGTGTTGGCGATTGAAGACAACGGCAAAGGCTTTGATTCGTCATTGCCCAAAACAGGCTTCGGCTTGACGGGCATTGTCGAGCGAGCGCGCTTACTGGGCGGACGACAAACGATTGACTCCGAACCCGGCAAGGGCACGCGCGTCAAAATCGAAATTCCCTACAACGACAAACCAGCAAGTTTCCTGAGTTCTGAACAGTAGAGAACTGTCTTTTTCATTTTCCATATCTCAATTGTAATTTTTCATTTGTCATTGATTGCCAAGAAATGTGTGAACTGATTGGTCAATCGCCAATTTCAAATTTCATATCGCAAATGGAAAATAAGCAGCGAACTGTTATCTGTGAAATGAAACTTGCCACAAACCGCTATGAAAAACATCCGAATTGTAATTGCCGACGATCACCCCATCGTTCGCCAAGGACTCTGCAAAATCATCGAAGCCGATCCGCAATTGAAAATCGTGGCCGAAGCCGGCGACGGGCTGACGGCGCTGAACAAAATCGCGCAGCTTCAACCGGACGTGGCCATTCTGGATGTGGACATGCCGCACCTGGACGGCTTCGGTGTCGTGCGCGAAGCGGTGGCGCAAAAGCTTGGTGCGCGAATCATTTTCCTGACCATTCACAGCGAAGAAGAATTGTTTCAAGCCGCCCTGGATTTGGGCGTCAAGGGCTACGTGCTGAAAGACAGCGCGATTGACGAAATCGTCACCGCCATCAAAGCCGTTGCCGAAGGCCGCCGGTTCACCAGCCTGCCGATGACGACCGGCATTAGCCAAGCGCGCGCGCTGGACGCCGAACGCGAACGTCTGGGCTTCAATAAACTGACACCGACCGAAATGCGCGTGATGCAGTTGCTGGCCGATTACCAAACCAGCAAGGAAATTGCAGACAAGCTTTCCATCAGTTCCCGCACAGTGGACACGCACCGCACCAACATCAGCCAGAAACTCGATCTGCAAGGCAGCCACGCTTTGCTGAAATTCGCCGCCAAATACAAACACCTGCTCTGACACGCCAAATTGCGGAAATCTACGTAGAAAATACGTAATTTTACGTAGCCGAAATACGTAACCCTCTCGATACCGCCGCCACAGCCGTTCCCGGATACTCCAGCCGTCAGCAATCCCAACTCAACGAGGCGACGATGATGGTTTTGGTCGTGGACGACAACGCGAACATGCGCGGCTTGATTCGGCGAATTTTGAGAGACGTAGCCCAGGAAATTCGCGAATGCAGCGACGGCGCGCAAGCCCTGACGGCCTATCAAACTCATCAACCGGGCGTGGTGTTGATGGACATGGACATGCCGCAACTGGACGGGCTGACCGCCACACGGCAGTTGATGGCCCAATTCCCGGCGGCCCGCGTCGTGCTACTGACACAACACAGCGAAGAGGAAATGCGCGCCGCAGCCTTTGCGGCGGGCGCTTGCGGCGTTGCCTGCAAAGAAGAATTGACGGCCTTGCCCGCGCTGTTGCGCCAAACCGTCCCTGCCGCCGATTCGTTTCCGGCACACCACTCGATCTCAACCAGTACTCACAAAGGAGAACTTCCCCAATGAAATCCCGCAGATCATTGCAAGTCTTATTTCTCGCGCTCAGCGTGTTGCTGCTGGGCTTCGGATTGCGCGGCGTCAGCGCCGACAGTCTTGGCAAACTCGGCATCACCGAACACGGTCGCGTCGGCCAATGGATCGGCAAGGTCGCGCCGCGCGTGTTCAAAGCCAAAGACCGGAAAGATGCGGCTGAAAAGCCCGCATCCACGACGGCCATTCCCTTTGACCAACTCGGCGCGACGGCGCAAAAACAGTATTCCGGCGACGGCATCGGCATTACGCCCACCGCCCACGGAGCGCGGTTGCGGGCCATGTTCCAAAAGCTGGAAGGAACCGCCACCACGACGGGGTTGTGGCTGATGTCCAAAACGGAAGAGGACTCCGCACAGGGCAGCCGCTTTCGCGTGCTGGCGGCGGCGATTGGGCGAGACGATTCCATTCATCGCTCGTTGCTTCCGGCGACTGGCGAAGTGCGGGCGACGACCGAGTGGGTGAGCTTCGCGCGGCGCGGCGTAACGGAAGAATACCGCGTCAGCATGGACGGCGTGCAGCAGCAATTCGTCATCGCCGAACGTCCGGCGGGCGAAGGCGACGTAAGGTTAGAACTGGCGCTAAGCGGAGCCAAAGCCGAGTCCACGAGCTACGGCGCGAAACTGAAGCTCAAGAGCGGGCGCACGCTGGCTTATCACCGCTTGCGCGCGACGGATGCCAAGGGCCGCGAACTGACGGCTTCGCTGGAAGTGGCATCGGCTAATCGGCTGTTGCTGCGCGTGAATGACGCGGGTGCCGTGTACCCGCTGATGCTTGCGCCGAGCTTCAGCGACGCCGACTGGGTCAGCCTGAATCCCGGCATTCCGGGAACGAACGGCACTGTGTACGCCGTTGCCGTGGATTCCGAAGGCA
>CAZRXE010001017.1:0-1582 GCA_964603695.1 uncultured Heliomicrobium sp. | reverse complement strand
GCAATCTTGCAGGCCGTGAACGGCCTGCCTGCATTCAACCGGCTCTACGAGCCGAAGACGACGCAAACTTTCCAGCAGGCCGTAAACGGCCTGCCTAAATTCAAAAGCCACTACGTGGCCGCAACAGTGACAAAACTTCATAACTTCCTGGCGAACCGCTCACAATCTCTTTCCTCAGCCACCGGCTTGTGGCATCTTCTCGCCGCTCAGTAACCAGGCCGGAACCGGACTTTTTTCAGCGCCGAATCCCGACAACATTCAACTTCTGAAACACGAAGCAAGGAAGGTGTTATGACCACGCGACAAGCTCTGACTCTCAGCATTCGCATGACTGTTTTGATTGCGCTCTTCATCGCAGCCGTTTTTTTCCTGCGAATTCCAATTTCGCAAAGCCAGACTCGCACACTGGCCACTGTTTCCGCCGCCAGTTTTGAACCCGGTGCGCCAGTTGCGCCGGAATCCATCGCGGCGATTTTCGGCGTGGATTTGGCGAAAGAAGTGAGCATCGTCAACACCTTGCCCTTGCCAACCGAATTGCTCGGAACCAGCGTCGGCGTGCGCGACAGTGCGGGCGTTGAGCGATTGGCATTTCTCTTTTTCATTTCGCCCGGCCAGATCAATTGCCTGATTCCGGCGGGAACCGCCGAAGGCACTGCAACCATCACCGTCCGTTCCGGCAAAGGCAACACCGAAACCGGAACCGTGCTGGTCAGCAGAGCCGCGCCCTCGATTTTGACGGCCAACGCCAGCGGCATCGGCGCTGCGGCGGCGGTCGCGCTGAGAATCAAAGCGGACAATTCATTTGCATACGAAAGAATTTTGCAGGGCGCGTATCCGAACATTGTTCCGGCGGCCATAGACCTCGGCCCGGAAAGCGACAAAGTGTTTTTGGTGCTGTATCTGTGCGGGCTTAGATTTGTGCGAAAAGAAGATGTTCGCGTGCTGTTGGGCGGCAACGACGTTCCACCGGACGATTTCATTTATTCCCCTTCTGAATTTGTAGGCGTTGACCAACTCGCCGTCCGCTTGCCGCGTTCGCTGATCGGGCGCGGCAGGCTGAAACTTTCCGTCGTGGCGCAAGGGCGAGTTTCCAATCAGATCGAATTTGAAATCGGCGGGCGCATTGTTTCCACCGCGCCGCAAATCAACGCCATCAGCAAAACCACGGACGTGCTGGCGGGCGAAGAGATCACACTGACCGGCGCGCAGTTCGCGGCCAGCGCCAGAGACAACGTCGTGAAGCTCGGCACGCGCCCCGCAACCGTCACTTCGGCCAGTTCCGGTCAATTGCGCATTCGCGTGCCCTACGGCGCGGAAGGCGGCGCAATCAGCGTCGTCACTCCGCAAGGCGAAGGCCGCAGCAATGACGAATTGAAGATACGCACCACCATCAGCGGCTTTGTCAAAGATACGCACAACGCCCCAATTCCCGGCGTCAAAGTGACGATGGACAACACCACCGTGCAAACCAACAGCGAAGGCTTGTTTTTCATCAACCAGGCAAATGCGGGCAATGTTGTTCTGCAATTCGATGGTCGAGCGGTGACAAGCGCATTGTTTCCCGATCCGCCGATCAAATACC
>CAZRXE010001016.1:0-6892 GCA_964603695.1 uncultured Heliomicrobium sp. | reverse complement strand
CGCGCGCCAGCACGCGGCGGCGTTCGGTCAAGCCCATTTGCTGAATGGTGTCAGTGCGCTCGTCGGCGGAAAGCCCTTCGATAATCAACGCGCCGCGCGCCGGGTCGAGCCTTTCCAGAATAGCGCCGCGCCGCGTCATCGTCGGCTGATCGAAAAGCTCTATGGCTCGCGGAACCGGTAGCATCAGCATCACCGTCGCGGCCTCAATCAGCTTCAACTGATTGAGCAACTCGACCAAATCTTCCGGAGCAAGGTCGGAGACTTGTTGACTGATGCCGACAAAACTTTCTTCAAGGCGGAGATTGATCCGCTCGCGCAGTTCTTCTACTGTCGCCATCCATCACCTCCGTTCCTCCCATTTCCTTTTCAGATCGTTCATCAAATCCAGGAAGCGAAGATCGCAGCGCAGATTGTCCAAACGGTTGTTGTCGGCAAATAGCGGATAGTTTTCGTTGCCCAGGCCGACGGCTTTTTGCAGCCATTCGACGGCTTCGCTGCGTTTGTTTTCCATCGCGTACAGCGAAGCCAGCCAGACTGCGACATCGGGATCGGCCCCGGCGATTTCCTTGACCTGATCGGTGATGACTGCCAGCGCCTTTTGATGTTCGCCGTGCGCGCTGTAACACCAACCTTGCAAGACCTGCAACGGCTCGAAATGAGAATGTTGCTGCATCACCTCTTCCACCAGCCGTTGGCAATCGGCCACGCGGCCCATGTTGAACAAGGTCACGGATTGAAAAGTTTTGACCAGCGGATGATCGGGTTCGACGGCGCGGGCTTTCTCGAATTCGATGATCGCCTTGTCGTATTCGTGGCGATAGGTATACAGACGGCCACGGTTGTAACAGGCGATGACAATATCCTTTGGATTCAATTCCAGCAGTTTGTCGTATTGCCGCAGTGCCTTGTCGTAAAGCCCATTCAGACGGTAAAGCAATCCCGCGACGATGAAGACTGTCGGATCGTGCGGTGCTTCACGGCGAACGTCGGCCAGCGTGGCCAACGCTCTGTCTTTTTCGCCACGATTCAAATAAACATAAACCAACTGCAAATGCGCGCCGGCCAGTTTCTGATCCAGTTCAAGTGCGCGTTGCAGCGAGGCTTCGGCCAGATCGAAGTAATGCTGTCCGCCGTAACCTTGTCCGTGATGGACGTAACAGCGCCCCAGCGTGTAGTGCGCGCGGGCGAAGTTCGGATCAAGGCGAAGCGCTTCCTGAAACATCTTGATGGCGACATCCAGATCGTGGTCGTCAAAGCTGTGCGAAATGTATTGAAACAGCAGGTCGCGTCCGCGCAGGTAAAATTCGTAACTTTCGGCGCTGTTGGTCAGCGGCGTTTCGATCTTTTGCTGCTCTTCTTCGGTCAACTTCAGTTTCAGGCCGGCGATGACGTGTTCGGCGATGGTGTCTTGAATGGTGATCAGATCGCGGGCGTTCAGATCAATCTTTTCGCTCCAGACGATTTCACCGCTCGCGGTGGCGATTAGTTGCACGGTGACGCGGAACCGCTCACCGGATTTGATGAAGCTGCCGGCCAACACCGTACTGACGGCGAGTTCTTCGCCGACCGCGCGCGGATCAACGTTTTGTCCGGCGTAACGCGCGATGTATTGCGAAGGCCGCACCACCAGTGAGCGCAAATGTGCCAGGTCGGCAATGATGCCGTCGGCCAGCGAGATTTCATAAAAGTTATCCTCGGCGTTACCCGACAGATTTTTGAACGGCAACACGGCGATGGTGCGTTTGGTTTCCGTTCCCCAAGACAAAGGCTTTGTCACGGGCGAGGCCGACAATGAAGCGGAGGAAGAAGTGTTGCCGCCGGAGCTTGTGCCGGAGCGTGTCGAAGTTTCACTGGCTGTCGGAAGCGGTTCGCTAATCGGAATCAGGCTGCCGGTCTGGCGGTGGTTCGGCGACTGGCTGTTGCGTTTTTTGCTGAACACGCCGCTGGTGAAAACTTTGGTCAGTGCGCCGGTCAGCCGCCACGAACTGCCGCGCGCGCGTTGCGGCGCAATCAATGTGGCCGTGTCGCCGGTCGGCACAATGCCGCGTTCGGCGGAAATTTCGCGCATCAGCCGTTTCAACTCTTCGCGCATTTCAGCCATTGTCGAAAACCTGTCGCGAGGTTTTTTGGTCAGCGCACGGTTGATTAAGGCTTGGAGTTGATCCGGAACATTCGGGTTTTCCTCGCTGACCGGATCGGGCGTGTTGTTGATGACGGCGTGCAGAATTTCAATGCGGTTGCGCCCGCGAAAGGGCTGCAAGCCGGTCAGCATTTCGTAAAGCAACACGCCCAGACTGAAAACATCCGTGCGATGGTCAATGCGTTCGCCCGCCGCCTGTTCCGGCGAACCGTAACCCATTGTCCCGTAGGGCACGCCGAGTTCGGTCATGGATTTGTCAGGGTCTTGTGTTTCGTCTCCGGCCAGCATTTTGGCCAGACCAAAATCCAATACCTTCACCTGTCCCTGGTCGTTGACCATGATGTTCGACGGTTTGATGTCCCGGTGAACAATGCCTCGCGAATGCGCTGCGGAAAGCGCATCGGCAATCTGAATGGCTATGGAAAGCGTGCTCAGGATTTCCAGCGGTTGCCCGGCCACTACTTGTTTGAGCGTCCGCCCGGCGATAAACGGCATGACGATGTAGAAACAACCGTCACTTTCACCGATGTCGAAAATGGCGCAAATGTTCGGATGATCGAGTACGGAAGCCAATTTCGCTTCGCGCTCGAAGCGGCGTCGTGCGGTTTCGCTGGCGGCCAGTTCCGGCAGCAGCGTTTTGAGAACGACCAAACGATTCAGGCGTGTGTCTTCAGCCTTGTAAGCCGTGGCCTGCCCACCCTGACCAAGCTGTTCGATGATGCGGTAGTGAGAAATTGTCTTGCCAGGGGCGAGCGGAGTCATAAGTCTGTCCTCGATTTTAAACTTTGATTTACATTGCGTTTCGATTGAGATGGGTACGCGGCGATGGTCGCGTGGAAAAATCGAAGCGTATGCTACTACCCGATGGAACAGGCTTCAAGCTCAATACCGGTGAGGAACAGCGAGGGCTGAATCAACCGACTCATCGCTGGCGGAACCACAGTTCCGGAGCGACCAAGTCCTATGCTTGCATTGATCCGGTTTAACAGTGAACCAACGAGTCGTTTTTGCGCGGAGCCGTCAGCACTCGTTCGTAAAGCCGCTCGTACATTGGGATGACTCGGTCGGTATTGAATCCTCCAACCGCCCATTCACGGCCGCGTTTTCCCAAACACCGTTGCCGGGTTTCATCAGATAAAATTTCAATCGCGCGTTCGGCCATTGCGTTGGTGTCGCCCAGGCCGACCAGATAACCGTTTTCGCTGTCTAGCACAACTTCGGGCAAACCGCCGACGCGCGTGGCGATGACCGGAACTTCGCAGGCCAAAGCTTCCAGTGCGGCCAGGCCGAATGATTCGGTTTCGCTGGGAATCAGCAACAAGTCGGCGACGGACAAATAATCGGCGATGTTCGGCACCTGGCCGACGAAAAGAACGTCTTCGGCCAAGCCGTAAGTCCGCGCCAGTCGTTCCGCGCCTTCCCGTTTCGGGCCATCACCGCACATCACCAGCCGGACGGGCAGATGCGTAGATGCGGCGCGAATTTTGGCCAGCGTGTGAATGCAATCCTCAATGCGTTTGACCGGGCGGAAGTTGGAAACGTGCATCAACAGCTTTTCGCCGCGCGGCGCAAGTTCAGCTTTCAAGGTAGGGTTTTCGCGCCGTTGATAGTCCTGGGCGTTGATAAAGTTCGGGATAATTTCAATTCCGCCCAGACCGAAGGTGCGGCAGGTTTCGTCCGCCAAGTACTGCGAAATGGAAGTCACCGCGTCCGATTGGGCGATGGAAAATTTGGTGATCGGCAAAAAGCTTTTGCGCGAACCGACGAGCGTGATGTCCGTGCCGTGCAAGGTCGTGACGAACGGCAGGTAGCGCGTCGGCTTGTACATTTCGCGCGCTAGATAGGCCGCCGTCGCGTGCGGAATGGCGTAATGCATGTGCAGCATGTCCAGCTTTTCAGCTTCGGCGACTTCCAGAATCTTCGAGGCCAAGGCCAGATCATAAGGCGGAAATTCAAACAGCGGGTAATCGAACAAATCCACCTGATGAAACTGCATTCGTTCGTCGAGGTGGCACAACCGCGTCGGCAGGGCGTAGCTGATGAAATGCACCGAATGACCGCGCTCAGCGAGTTCGCGGCCCAGCTCGGAGCCAACAATGCCGCTGCCGCCATAAGTGGGGAAAACTGTGATGCCGATTTTCATAAGTGGTGATTGGTGATTGGTGATTGGTAAATTTTGACGCGCCAACCACCAACTAAGAATAGAGATTCATTCGTTGCGTCAGCAGTGCCACCGGGTCAACGACGTTTAACGCTTCGCGGACTAAGAAAGCCTCGCCACGTTCCGCGTCAATCAGCATGCCGAAGTAGCGGTCGCGTGCTTCGACCTCATTCAAAAACGCCTGCGTGCTGACGCGGGATTGCGGTTCGTTGCTGGCCGGGTTGAAAAACTGCGAAGCGTGAGCGCGAATCGCCGCCCATTTGCGTTCGTTTTCGGCGCTGATATCCACGATGAAGCTCGGCGCGATGGTTCGCGGAAACAGAAAGTGCGCGATGCAGTTTGGCCGCCAGCGTTCAAGGCCAGCCTCGGCGTCGTATTTGGCGAGGCCGGAAATATGCATTGCTTCACGGACGAGTTGCGCCGTGTGGGCGTGATCGGGGTGCGGATCGTCTGCGTGCTGCGTGAAGATGACGCGAGGCCGCAATCGCCGCAACGCGCGCACCAGTTTGACTCGCGATTCTTCGTTGACCCAGATGTGGGCATCGCCCAAGTCCAGATTTTCGCGAATGCTGACGCCCAAAATCTTCGCCGCTTGTTCGGCTTCCTGTTGGCGAAGTTCCGGTGTGCCGCGCGTACCGGCTTCGCCGCGCGTCATATCTAGAATGCCTGTGCGATAACCTATTGACGCCAACTTGATGAGCGTGCCGCCGACGGACAACTCCACATCATCAGGATGTGCGGCAATGGCCAGCACGTCCAACTGCGAATCTTGGTTTGTGGTCATAACATTTCAAAAGGTAACACAGGCTGCACGCACAGATAGGTGACGCAGGCCACAGTTAGTCTAGGACTGGCGCACCTCAAGCTTCGGCGCATTGGCTTTTTGCAACACCTCCAATCCAGCCCACATTATTCAGCTTCCTTGCGTCCATTCCATCTTATAAGGAGAAGCCGTCGGGCGCGATGCCCTGAAAAAACGTGCGCGCGCGGCCGTTTTTTGTTTGGCTAAAAGTCTTTGACCAATACGACATTGGTCGTCCACAGGCCGCTGACGAGCGCCAGTTGTTGGCCGTCGCGCGACCAGTCCCAACCGAAAAACTTTTCCACTTCCGAAGTCAGCAACTGTTTGGGCGCACCGCCTTCGACCGGTTGCAGCATGAGTTTTGAAGCGCCCACGGTAGGTTCCTCGACATAAGTAATGAAGCGGCTGTCCGCCGTCCAGCGCACGTTTTGTGCGGAGACGATTGGTTCAAACACTTTGTGAGGTTCGCCGCCCGCGAAAGGGTAAATGGCGATGTGTCCGGGATGATTACCCGGCGCGGCGGAGCGAAGGCAGGCAATCCATTTTCCATCGGGCGAGACGGCAGGATAAGACGTGTAATCCTTGGTGAGTGGCGTTGCGGCACCGCCGTCAATCGAGACTTTGCTCAAGGTCGGGCGGTCAGTGCCCGCGTGTTCAAAGTTCGTATAAACCACCCAACGACTGTCAGGCGAACAGTGCGGACTGCCTTCGCCAGTGCCGCGCGTGAGTTGTATGAGGTTGGTTCCGTCGGCGTTCATTCGCCATACGTGGCGTTGCACATCATTGAAGTCGGACGCAAACACGATGTAACGCCCATCCGCCGTCATTGTCGCGTTGCTGACATAGGCGCGTCCGGTCAGCTCGCCGCTCAATAGGCGTTGGTTGCCGCCGTCGGCATCCATGATGGAAATCGCCGCGGCATTGCCCGCTTCCGAGTCGTAAAGGATGCGGTTGTCAGGCGTCCAGGCGAGGCGTCCGCGATAGCCGCCCGCGCCGAAGGTGATCTGGCGCAAACGCGAAGGATCGTTCGCGGGCATCAGCCAGACGTTGCTGATTTGTTTGACTTGCAACGACGCGAACACCCCGGCGCGCGCGGCGAGACTCACGTCGTTGTAGGTGTTGGCGTCATTCGTCACTGGACGCGCCGCGCCGCTCGTCACATCGAGCCGCCAGATTTGCCTGGGCTGCGCGGCGTCGGGTTTCGCGGCCATCAGCAATGCGCGTCCGTTGGCAACCCAGGCCATTTGCCCGACGTAACGCCAGCCTTGTTGCGTCAGCCGTCTTGACTTGCCATCCGCCACGGCAATCAGCGTCGGATACATGTCCGCCACCGCATTTGGATTCCCCACGCCGCACGCAATGGATTGGCCGTCGGGCGACCAGGCCGGGTCATACAGATTTTGGGGATAAGGAAACTTCGCAATCTCGCGCAAGTCGCCGCCTTCTGGATTGACGGTGCAAAGCAGGACTTCACGGCGCTCGCCATCGCCGCGACGAAAGACCATGCGCTTGCCGTCGGGCGAAAATGAAACGCCGGTTTCGACGCGCTCCAAAATCAACTTGGGCGGGCCACCCAGCGCGGCCACGCGATAAAGTGTGCGGCCCGGGTCTGCCACGTAATAGACATAGCTGCTGTCGGGCGAAAACGTGAGCGCGTGATAGCGGATTTCAGCAGGCGGCAGAATCGCGCGGCGCGAACTGGTGGCGGGTTCTTCGAGCCAGAGGCTGTGCAATCCGGCTTTGTCCGTGGCGGCATAGGCGATGTATTTGCCATCGGGCGAGATGGCGG
>CAZRXE010001015.1:0-10750 GCA_964603695.1 uncultured Heliomicrobium sp. | reverse complement strand
GGATCGGTTCGTCATAACGTCCGATGTCGCCCGAAAAAAGCACTTTGATCGGCGCGCAGTTCGGCTCCGTCAATTCAACAGAAATAAAGCTGGAGCCGAGAATATGACCGGCAGTGACGAAGCGCGCGTGAAGATGCTTTCCCAATCGCACGTCTTCGTCATAGTCCACGCCTTCGATCTGTTTGAGCGCGGCGTGGGCGTCTTTTTCGGTGTAAAGCGGCAGCGCGGGTTTGTGTTTGGAGTAGTGGTGACGGTTGGCGTAAGCGGCGTCTTCTTCCTGCAACCGCGCCGAATCCGGCAGCAGGATTTCCAGCAAGGCTTTGGTCGCGCGCGTGGCATAAACTGTTCCGTCAAAGCCGTCGCGAACCAAGCGCGGCAGGTAGCCCGAATGATCTATGTGCGCGTGCGTCAGTAAGACTGAATTGACGGAAGCCGGATTGATCGGCAGCGGCGTCCAATTGCGCAGCCGCAGTTCTTTCAAACCTTGAAACAAGCCGCAATCCACCAATGCACGATAGCCGCCGGTTTCGAGCAAATACTTCGAGCCGGTGACAGTGCCTGCCGCTCCGAGAAATTGAAGAGTTGTCATTCGTCACGATCCTTTCCCAATCGAACTGTTGATGTTTGGCGAATTCCGAGCAATCCGCTCGCCACAATCGGTCAATGACAAGTCCGCGTCCAGCGAAGCACGCATTTTTTCCGCGCAGCGCCAGTCATTCGTGGTGCGGGATTTCTCGCTGGCGTAGCGGACTTCTGCGCAATTTTCGCCGCCGCAGTGACGCAGGGTTTGCAAACAAATGATTTTCAGATGGCACGATGGTTGCGAAATTATCAACCGCGCCTGTCACAGTTCAAAGCCATTGCAATACACGTCACGGGAAAACAGGCGGCAACACTGCCTTCAGTATCGGTGAAAATTAGGAGGATTATGGGTGAGCACAACGTTTCGAGCGTTCACGATGCCCAACAGGCGCAAACCTTCATGAAATCGCTGCTGGCCGATGTGGCCGCGCTGGAACGCCTGATCGAAGGCGGCAGGATTGAAACCGGTGTGCGTCGCATCGGCGCGGAGCAGGAAATGTTTTTGCTCGACCGCATGATGCGGCCCGCGCCGCTGGTATCTGAAGTGCTGGCCGCCGCGAACGATCCGCGCCTGACCACTGAAATCGGCAAATTCAATCTGGAAGCCAATCTGTCGCCGCAGTTGCTCGCCGGACAGGGCTTGCGGCGAATGGAGCAGGAGCTTGTCGAATTGCTCGCCATTGCCCGCGCCGCCGCGCGGCAATGCGGAGCGGACGTTTTGTTGGCCGGAATCTTGCCTACCTTGCGGCAGTCGGATTTGAAGCTGGACAACCTGACTGCAAGTCCGCGCTACCACGAATTGAACGCCGCCATGCGCCAATTGCGCGGCGGCGATTTCGCCATACACATCAAAGGACTGGACGAACTTCACACCACGCACGACAACATACTGTTTGAAGCCTGCTGTTGCAGCTTTCAAATGCATTTGCAGGTTGCGCCCGAAGAGTTCGCGCAGCTCTACAATCTGGCGCAATTGATTTCAGCGCCGCTGCTGGCCGTGGCCGCCAATTCGCCACTGCTGATCGGGCATCGTTTGTGGCATGAAACCCGCGTGGCGCTGTTTCAGCATTCGACGGACGAACGCTCCGCCACGCGGCAAACGCGCGATCATCCGCCGCGCGTCAGTTTCGGCGAAGGCTGGGTCAGGCAATCCATCATTGAAATCTTCCGCGAGGAAATCGCGCGCTTCCGCATTCTGCTAACCAAACAAATTGACGAAGACCCGTTGGCCATGGTGGCCCGCGGCGAAATCCCACAGCTGGCCGCCTTGCGACTGCACAACGGCACTGTCTGGCGTTGGAACCGGCCTTGTTACGGCGTGCAAAACGGTGTCGCTCATTTACGCATCGAACATCGCGCATTGCCCGCCGGGCCGTCCGTGTTGGACGAGATGGCCAACGCCGCATTATTTTACGGCTTGATGACGGCGCTGCCGGACGAATACGGCGCGGTGGAACGGCGCGTCAGCTTCGACGACACAAAGAGCAACTTTTTCACCGCCGCACGCTACGGCCTGAAAGCGCGATTCCTCTGGCTTGATAAACGCGAGCTTTCGGCCACGGAATTGATTCGCGAACATCTGCTGCCCATCGCCCGCGAAGGCTTGCGGCAGGCAGGCGTGGATGCCGAGGACGGCAAACGTTTTTTGGATGTCATCGCCGAGCGCGTGGAGCGCGCACAAACCGGCGCACTGTGGGCGCTGCATTCTTTGGAAACAATGGGCGAACAAGGCACGCGCGAATCGCGCCATCAAGCCTTGACCGAAGCCATGCTCGGACATCAGCAAACCGACCAGCCGGTGGCGCTTTGGTCGCCGGCGCAAACCGAACAGCCCGGCGATTGGCTGCACAGCCATCCGACCGTCGCGCAATTGATGTCCACGGATTTGTTCACCATTCGCCCGGATGATCTGGCAGACCTTGCCGCCGGCGTCATGGATTGGCGGCACATCCGACACATTCCCGTCGAAGACGACGAAGGACGTCTGGTCGGGCTGATTACTTCGCGCGATTTGCTGCGGCGACTGGCTCAAGCCTGGCTGGCTGGCGAACGAAAATCCTTCACGGCACAGGACGTGATGAAACGCGATCTGGTCACTGTCACGCCCGAAACTCCAACGCTGGAAGCGATGGAACTGATGCGCACGCGCAAGGTCGGCTGTTTGCTGGTGACGGAAAACGAACATCTGATGGGCATCCTGACGGCCTATGACTTTTTGTCGTTTTCCGCCGAGATCATCAAAAACCAACTGCGTTCATCCGGCTTGTAAGCATGAGATGAAAAACAATCGTGCATTCAGACAGGATGGCCAGGATTTCTTTCAAGATTGACAGGATGTTTTTAGAAGAGTGTCGGCAAGCCTTTCGGCTGATCCTGTCAATCCTGTGACAAATCCTGTGAATCCTGTCTATTGCCTCATTGGTTTTGCACACGAACTTAACCAGCCGGAAAGCGTTTTGATGCGCTCCGGCAAAACGGTTTGCGCGCGCGGCAGACTCAGCACGCGGCAGCGCAGCCGCTCATCGTGGCAGAGGCCGATAATCAAACTGTTGATGTGTTCGATGTAGGCTTTGTTTAGTGCGGCTTTGCCGTCCGCCGCCGCCAGTGGGATGCCGGGTTGAATGATGATGAGCGTGTCGAAAAAACGATTGGCGGCGTCGAAGCAGCGTTCGATGTAGCGTTCAAAGTCCGTTTCGTTGACTTGGGTTTCGCCTTGAATGTCGCCCAGCGTATAAGCCATCAAATCCACCGGCGTGCGGTCTGTGATGAAGTTTCCGCCGGCGGACTGCCAATCGTTTTCGCAGGCTTCCAGCAGCCGGAATTGAATTCCCAGCCGCGTGGCGAAATCCATCGGCTCGGCGGGATGCAGGCCGCATTCCCGGAAAATTTCGCTGACCCGCGTTCTGACGAACTGCACGCCGTGCAGCGTGGCCAATTCCATCGCCAGCGTGGTTTTCCCGGTGCGGTGCGCACCACAAAGTCCAACGTTCATGATTCGTGTTTTTACAAGGAAAGAGCTTCAACCGGCGATTGTCGCTGACTGAAGCTCCGTGAAAGTGGATTGAATTGTTCGATCAGCTTGCGGAACCGGCGGAACCGGCTGAACTGGCTGATCCGGAGGCGCTTGATGAGGAAGAGCCGCCACTGCTTGAAGATACGCTGAGCGGAGTAAGCGCCGGCCCGGAAGAGCCGCCCGAAGAATGCGACTGGTAGGATTCCGGGCGCGGATGATGGAAGCTTCCGCGCGGAACCGAAATGGTGGAAATCGCGTGTTTGAAGATCAATTGCTCCAAATTCCCCGATTCCAGCACCAGCGAAAACTTGTCAAAGCTGCGAATCTTTCCGGTCAGCTTCACGCCTCCCATCAAATAGATCGTCACATTGACACGATCTTTGCGGAGGTTATTCAAAAAAGCGTCCTGTACATTTTGTTGAGCAGTATTGTCCATTTCCAAAATCGCCTCTCTCTCTTTTAGTTTGTTGATTGATTTGTTTTACAACCGATTCAGCGGCATTGGGCGGCTTCTGAACCGCCGTCATACTACCCGAAAGAAACCAGCGTTGCCAATTCAATCCCTTGCGGCGCTGCAATCGCCGTCAACGTGCGTGCGCCATCGGACCATCCGCGCCTTTGGGCGTGCCCGTGCCGCCTCTGCGCACCAACACGATTTCGGCCAGAATGGCCAGCGCGATTTCTTCCGGCGTCAACGCACCAATGTCCAACCCGATGGGCGCGTGAACCTGGCGGAGCAATTCCGGCGCGATGCCTTCGCGTTTCAAGCGTTCGCGGATGGTCGTCGTCCGGCGGCGGCTGCCGATCATGCCTATGTAGCGCGCGGGCTTATCAATCACTTCCTGCAAACAGATTTCGTCGTGCCTGTGGCCGCGCGTGACTATGACGATGTGCGCGGCCGGCGTAATCCGCAGCGTGCGCAAGGCGGCGACAAAATCGTCCGCGATCAGCCGAATCCGTTCGTCGGGAAACTTTTCGCGCGCGGCGAATTCGGCGCGGTCGTCAATCACCGTCACCTGAAAATCCAAAAAGCGCCCGGCCACAGCCACCGCCTGCCCAACGTGTCCGCCGCCGCAAATAATCAACTCCAACGGCGGACGCGAGATTTCAAACAACAGCCGCACCTGCCCGAAGTCCTGCAAATTGATTTCGCCCGCTGTCAAAGCAGTCAATTCCGCTGCGCCAGCGACGACTATTTCCTTGCGGTCGTCGGCCATCAACATTACGGCGTGTCGCGCGGCGGCTTCGTCCAGCTTGGCGTCGCCCAAAGTTCCGCCGAGTTGTGCGCCGTCGGCGGCAATCAACAATCGCGCGGTCAGCGCGTCCACCTGTTCGCCGCGCACCATTAGCGACACAATCGCCAGCGGACGGCCCGCGCCCAGCGCATTTTCAATCGCCGTTGAAATGTCATTCGCCGTCAGCATTATTTCCAGACCTCGATAAAGACTTCCATATCGCCGCCACAAACCATGCCTTCTTCGTCCGGCGGCACGTCCGGATTGTCGCGCAAGGTGAATTGGCACAAACGCGGCGTGCCTTCCGCTATTGCCTCGCGCGCTTCGGCCCAGACATCGGCTTCCACGCAACCGCCACCTACCGTGCCGAGCATTCGCCCGTCTTCATAAACCAGCAGCTTCGCGCCCGTGCGCTGCGGCGTCGAACCTGAAGTCGTGACAATCGTCGCCACAGCCAGCTTTCGCCGCTCCGCCTGCGCCTTGGTAATTTCCGAATAAACCTGACTCTGCGTTAGCAAACTCATTTCGTCATCTCCTTGTCTCTCCGTCTTCCTTTACACTTGCCGCAGCGTGAACAAAACAATTTCCGGGGGACAATCAAAGCGCGTCGGCAGCAAAATCGTGCCGATGCCGCGCGTGGTGTAAACCTGCATGGCGTCCTTGCGATTCAGCCCTACGGCATATTGCTGGCCGTAATCCGACGAAATGTGCGGCGCGCCCACGAGCGGAAAGCGAATCTGGCCGCCGTGCGTGTGTCCCGCAATCAGCAAATCCGTATGCTGGTTGCGCGCCGCGAACTCTTCGATGAAATCCGGATTGTGCGACAGCGTGATTCTTGGGGACTGGCGCGGCACATCGCGCAGCAGTTGTTTCAAATTGGTCGTGCCGTAATACAAATCGTCCACGCCCACTAGCCACAGCTTGTCACCGCCCAATTCCAATCCATCCAGCGCGTCAATTAGCACGTTGCAGCCGGCTTCTTTCAAAGCGCGAGCGACGTGGCCGGCACCAACGTAATAATCGTGATTGCCCAGCACTGCGTAAACGCCGGCGCGTGCCTTCAATCCGCTGAGCGCTTCGGCGCAGGGCGCAACGTGTTTTTTCCCGGCAAAGGTGAAATCGCCGGTCAGCGCAATCACGTCCGGCTGCAAGCCATTGGTGATTTCGACGCAGCGGCGAATGTAATCCAGTCCGGTGTAAAGGCCGTGATGAATGTCGCTGAGTTGCGTAATAGTCAGGCCGTCAAAAGCCGCCGGCAGATTCGCAATCTTCACCGTGACGCGCGAAACTTCGACGTGGTCGCGCACCGCAAATCCGTAACTGAGCGCGCCCAAACCGAATGCCGTCACCGAAGCGGCGGTCAATTTCAGCACTTCGCGCCGCGTCCAGTTGCGCGGCAAACCGGCCTTCAACCGCGCCGATAACTTCACTGCTTGCCTCCCTTGACCGGCTCCGTTTCGCCCAATTGAACCGCCACTTTTTCCAGCGTGAAGCTGAAAACAATCTGCGCCGAAGCGTCCACTTCGCGCCCGCTGACTTCGGCTGGCAAAAATCCTAGCCGCCTGACCGCCGCCACCGCGCGATCATCCAGGCCGTAACCCAGGCTCTTTTCAACTTTTATATTCCTGACCTTGCCGTCGCGCCCAAACAGCGCGCGGACGATCAATTCGCCTTCGATCTTTTTTTCGCGGGCTTTGTCGGTGTATTCGGGCAGGTAAATGTGCAGCAACCGCAGGCCGGCGCGCTTCGGTTTGGCAACGGTGGCGGAAACTGTTTCCGCTGGAGTCGCAGCCTTAACTTCCACGGCAACCGTCGGCGCGGCTGTCACCGGTAACGATTGCGGCGTCGGTTCGGAGCTTTCCACGCGCGTGACAATGGTTTCGACCACATCGGGCCAACCCATTCCCGGCGGCAGTTTGCGTTCAGGCATCAGGCTGGTGGTTTCGGAGGGCAGCAGTTTTTCGAGCACGAAAAACCGTTCGCGAACGCGCTCAATACCAACCAGTTTCCACCGCGCGCTCGCTTGCGCACCGATTTTCAATTCGTTGAGGTTCAAGCCCGCGCCCGGATTGAGCGCAACGAGTTCATCGTCGGCCAGCACCTGCAATTCAGGCACGCGATCTTCAGGGTTGAGCGCGGCGCTGCGTTCGACGAAGCGTTTCAGCACGATCAACCGCTGTTTGGTTCTGTCGTAATCCTTGCGGCTGATTTCGCCGTGGCGAATCTGGAACTCCAACTCGGTCAGGTCTTCGTCAAGTCCCGTCAGAAACGCTTTGACCACAGGCCCCACGGCCACACGTTTTTGCCGCGCCGCGACAGGCGCAATCCAAACCAGCATGACGGCGGCGATGGCGACGAAAACAGCTTTGAACATTGAGTTTTTCGGAGTTTGAGGGAAGGTTTCTTAACCCGGCGCGGATTATGGCGTATGCTTTCGCGGACGGTCAAACCCGTTCAGTCCGGTCGCCGCCGCGCCCGGCACTGCGAATCAAATGACCAACACCGACCATCATTCACTGCGAATTCGCACCGCTCGAACAGACGATGCAGACGCGCTGGCTTCGCTGGCGCGGCAACTGCTGCTTTACGAAAAGTCGCTCAACGAAACCATGGGCGAGCTGACCGCCTGGGCCGCCAGCGCCGAAGAAGTCCGCAAGCAAATACTGCGCCCCGCTAACCGCTTCTTCATCGCTGAAAAAGACGGCGAAGTGATCGGCTACCTGAAAGTCACCATTCACGGGCAACCACTGACGCGGGCGGAATTGGGTTGGGCGCGCTGGCTGCTGGATCGAATTGAAACCGTTGCGCGCGACATTGTCACGACCTTGCTTCGCCGCCCGCGCCCGAACGTGGAAACCGTCGGTGGTTACATTGCCGGCGCTTTTGTCCGGCAAGACGCCCGCCGCTTAAGCGCAGGACGCCTGTTGGTCGCCGCCGCCGAAGACTGGTTGCGAGCGCAGGGCATTGTCACCAGCGAATTGCACGTGCTTCATTTCAACGAAGGCGCGCAACGCTTTTGGCAAGAGGTCGGCTATGAACCTTTGACACTGGGAATGAGGAAGAAACTGTAAAGGTAAGGCTTAAGAATATGAGGATCAGAGCGAAACAAATTGAGAATCAATCGCCGATGGATTGGCTGATTTCCGACGGACACTTGAGCGAAAGTTTTCCCGCCGATGTTTCCCAGCCTGCTGACTGCGACGGCGAAAACGCTTTTCTTGCGGCGGGCTTTCTCGACTTGCAACTCAACGGCTACGGCGGCATTGATTTTAACGACACCTTCACCACCACCGAACAGATCGAAACGGTTACGCGGGCGCTATGGCGAACCGGCGTCACGGCGTTTTGCCCGACGCTTGTCACTGAATCCGCCGAACACATTTCGCAATGTTTGACGAATCTGACTGGCGCGGCGGAAGCGTCGCCGGAATTCGCGCATGCGTTCCTGGGCGTTCATCTGGAAGGGCCATTCATTTCGCCTGAAGATGGGCCGCGCGGCGCGCATCCGCGCAGGCACGTTCGCCCGCCGGGTTGGGAACAGTTTCAGCGTTGGCAGGATTCGGCGCGCGGAAAAATACGCATTCTGACGCTGTCGCCCGAATGGTCTGAGAGTTTCAACTTCATTGAACGCGCGACGGAATCTGGCGTCCTGGTCGCCATCGGCCACACCGCCGCAACTCCCGCGCAAATTGCCGACGCCGTGCGCGCGGGCGCGAAAATGTCCACGCATCTGGGCAACGGTTCGCACGCCAAAATTGACCGCCATCCGAATTACATTTGGGAACAACTCGCGAATGATGATTTGTGGGCCAGCTTCATTGTGGACGGGCATCATTTGCCGCCTTCGGTGGTGAAGTGCTTTTTGCGCGGCAAAGGCGTTACGCGCAGTGTTCTGGTGACGGACGCGATTGCCGCCGCCGGCTGCGGGCCGGGAAAGTACAAGCTCGGTCACGTCGAAGTCGAAGTGACCGAAGCCGGTCGTGTGTGTTTGCCCGGCACGCCTTATCTGGCAGGCTCGGCGCTGGAAATGCACGACGCCATCGGCAAGACGGTCGCTTATTCCGACGCCACGCTGGCCGAAGCCTTGCAAATGGCTTCCGCCAATCCCGCGCAATTGCTTGGTCTGAGCGAACAACTCGGCTCCGTTGAAATCGGACGGCGGGCGGATTTGGTTTTATTCGATTGGGACGAAAACGCCATGTCGCTCGGCGTTCGGGCGACCATAGCCAATGGAAAGATCGTTTATCAACGCCAGTGAGCGCAGCGGCTACCTGGTCATAAACACCCATTTGGCGTCGCGATAATGGCTGTTTTTCGGCAGCGTCGTTTCGCCTTTGAAAGCGCCGCGCTCGTCTTTCCTGACTCGCAGTGCCGTCCAGGTGAATTCGCCTTTCTCGTAATTGAAAGTCTCGCCGTCATCGTCATACAAGCTGAAGCTGCCATCGCTTGCGCCGTAATGCCGGATTTCGAGCGGCAGCACTTCATTGGTTTTCGGCGCGCGCAGCGCGGCGGGAATCATTGGGATGATCGCGCCGTCTTTCGCGTAAACCGGAATCCGATCCAGGCCCGGCGTGACTTCAATCACTTCTCCGCTGCCCGCGTATTTGCCCGAATAAAAGTCGTACCAACGGCCTGCGGGCAGAAAAACCTTTCGTGTTGTTTCTCCGGCAAACATCGGCGCGACCAGCAGATTGTCGCCGAGCATAAATTGATCCTTCACTCCTTGCCGCGCTGCCATCGCGTAAGGATTGTTCGTGGAATCGAGTTTGGCGTTTGTCGCGGGCGGGTTCAGCGAAAAGCCTTCGGTCAGATACATCGCGCGAACAGGCGGTTTGCCTTCAAAGTGATACTGCGCAAAGGCTGTGTAAATGTAAGGCAGCAATTGCATGCGCAGCAGCGCGACGTCTTTCACCTGCTGCTCAACTTCAGGATAAGTCCACGGTTTGGTTCCGTCGGCCCAGGCATTGAGCATGGCCATTGGCGAAAAACAGACCGATTGCATACGGCGCAGCCATTCTTCGGCGGATTTAGAGGCGCGGACTTCAGGCGTCCACAAAACACCGGCGAAACTGCTGTTGACCAGCGCGGTGATGAAATCCTTGTGATCGTAATAGTCGTTGTAAATCACATAAGGCAGCGATGACGCGCCGGCGTTCGAGCCTCTGACCAAACCGTATGTGCGCTGATTGCGCTGGCGAAACCAGTCGGCGGTCAGCCGCTGCACCAGCAAACCGTAGACCTGCCGCATCTGTTCGCCGTCCAGCCCCGAAGGAAAGTTCGCCGTGTCCGGCCACAGCCAGAAATCGTAGCCGTCCACCTCGTCAATCTTGTAACCCGAAACGCCTATGCCGATGTGGCGCGAGGTGAAAAAGTCCTTGTAAGTTTGCTGAACCTTGTCGAGCGTGAAATCTGGAACCAGGCCGTTCCAGACAGTGTGCGTGCCGGTGTGAGGTTTGACGGCTTCATAGATCGGCGAATCCGGCGAGACGTAAGGATTGAGCCATAGATTCAGCCGCACGCCTTTTTGCAGCATTTCGCGCGCGAACTTTTCCGGTTCGGGAAAGCGGCGCTTGTCCCAATCGAACGAGCAGGGATAAGAGCGTGTTTGCCAGCCCGGTTCCAGACCGATGAAATCCAGCGGGAAGCCATGTTGTTCAAAGGCTTCGGTTTCCTTGCGAATGTCGTCCGCCGTGGAAAGCGTGGGCATTCGATGCGTGAAGCCCAAGCCCCATTTCGGCGGCAGGACACCGCCGCCATTGAACAGGTTATAACGCTGCACGGCTTCCATCGGCGAACGCCCGGCAAACAGAAATACTTCCACCCCGGCGGCGGGAACCAGCACTTCAACGGCGTCTGAATAAGGCCGCGCTTCCCAGGTGCGGTCTGTATTGCGGTCTTTGATCTTCGGCGGCGTGCTGCT
>CAZRXE010001014.1:0-3988 GCA_964603695.1 uncultured Heliomicrobium sp. | reverse complement strand
ACCGCATTGCTTAGACACCGGATTGTAAAAACTGATGGTGACATAAGACGGCTCTTCCCGCCCGCTAATGATTCCGACAAACAACGTTCGCGCGCCGTTGAATGTGTGCGCGGCAAAATGCTCTTCTACTTGCTTGAAGTTTATAGCGGTGCGTGGGTCGTAATCAGGATTGGGATAGGTGTGGTTAAAGGCTGTGTGCGGTACGTTCAGGACGTCTTCGGCTTTTTCCTCATAAAAGAGAATGACCTTTTCCATGACCTGAGAAAGGTACTTGCGCATGTAAGCTTTGCGCTGGTAAGGCAGCGTGGATTCCAGTTGGGAAAGCGATTTGTATTGCAGCCACAAATGCGCCAGCAACGGAATCGCCACCGCGATCAGACCCACCCAAAGCGCGTGTTGTTGCAAAAACTCCCTGAGCCTCAACATTTTCATAAATCGCCAATAACCTCTTCCGCGAATGTTGTGTCGAAGTATACATCGAACCGCTGCTGTACGACGGCGAGCCATTGGAGTCATTTTACAAGTCATTTACAGGTTTTACCCGTTTTTACTGAAGCTTGAAGACATTTACTGAGCTTTGTACGACACTCCGCCACGTCAGAAACAATTGGAAGCGAGTACTTCAGGAGGTCAATTGATGTCACTGTCGAGTTCAGCAAGCGTTCAACCGATGTCTTCGGCGATGTCACCAGCGGTGGCTCCGCAACCGCGTCCGGCGCTGACTTTGATTAACGGTCAGCGAGCGATCTCTTACGAGAACTATGAATGTTTCGCCGGGGTCAGTCAGAACGTGGCCGATCTGAAAGCCTTCATCGGCGTGCAGGCGACGCAATCGCATCCTGTCTTGTTGATCGGCGAACGCGGATTGCGGCAGGAACAAGTTGCCCGCGTTCTGCATCAAGCCGGCGCGCAATGGTCGCAGCCGTTTTTCGCCGTCAACGCGCACGGTCTGAGCAGCGAAGCTTTGCACGGCCTGCTGTTCGGGCCGCATGGAATGATCGAAACCGTCAAACAAGGCACGATTTACATCAACGAACTGACGAGTTTGCCGCTGCTGCTGCAGCAACGTTTCGCGGTTTATCTGGAAGAACAACGCTGGCGCGAACGCGGCGGCAATTGGCGGCAACGCCTGATTTTCGCTTCGGAATGGAATCCGGCGGATCGGACGGCGGAAAACCGCATCGCTTTTGGTCTGGTCGAAATGCTTCGCCCGTTCAGTTTCACCGTCAAACCCTTGCGCGAACGCAGCGAAGACATTCCTTATCTGGTCAAACAGATTGTCGGGCGCATCTCGCAGCGACTGCACAAAAGCGATCACGAAATCACGCCGGCGGCGATGCATGCCTTGCAGGAATACAACTGGCACGACAATCTGGACGAGCTGGAAGCCGTGCTGGAAAGCGCGATCAACGCTTTGCCGCCGCCGCAAATTGACGAAACAGTGCTGCCCTCGCGCATTCGCTACGCGCACCTGAAATCGCTGCCGCCCGAAGGCGTGGACCTTCCCCAAATCGTGGACGATTTCGAGCGCAACCTGATTGCCACCGCCTTGCAGCAATGCGGCAACAGTCAAACCAAAGCGTCCAGATTGCTGGGTTTGCGCGTGCAAACGCTGAACATGAAGCTCAAACGTTACTCCGATCAGAATCGGCCTTTACTCTAAAAGCTCTAAACAAACAGAGGCCGCCATTGGCGCAGACACCGTAACAATTGCAGGAGATCACGGTCAGGCAAGCTGGTTTATGTTTGCCGTTACGGTGTTTGCGCCAATGGCGGCCTCTGTCTATTTTCTCTCCACTTTCGTGGACAACCAACCTTAGCGTCGTAATTCTCGCCGGTATCCAATCTTGATCGCGCCCTGATGAACTCTTTTGCAAGCGATTCCTGCGTATTTGAAAAGGTGGCAAATGTCGGATGCCACGCGCTACGGCGAAACAGAAAGTATGCGCAGCTTCGTTGAGGCAATTTGCGGCTTTTCTTCCAATGGATTGCGATCAAAGTATGCCTCTTCCAGGTTCGGCAATTTGATGGGATTGGGAAGTCGTTTCAACAAATTCCAGCCTACATTCAACTTTTTCAGATTAGGCATGGCCGCAAAGAATTCCGGTGAGAGTTCTGTAAGCTGATTGTCGCCGATATTCAGATGTTCCAGGTTTTTCAAATTGGCGAACGATTTTGCCGACAGTGTTTTCAATTGATTGTTATAGAGGAATAGTTCTTTTAGAGCGGTTGGATTGCGGGGAGCAATAAACAATTCTGGCAGCGTGGTGAGCTGATTGTGGGATAAATCAAGAGATAACAAACTCGTAAGTCCGGCAAAGCCTTGCGAGGGAAGAGACTTTAATTGATTGTTTTTTAAGTCTAAAAGTTTTAACCTGGACAGACACTTGGGAAGAGCGAAATCCACTATTTGGTTGGAAGCTAAATTCAAAACCTCAAGCATCGTGTTGAATGCGAAACAGTTTGCACTGATCCTTGTGAGTAGGTTTTTGCTTAACGATAGCGTACGAAGGCGTGGAAGTTTATCAAACACGTTCGCTGGTAACTCCGCTATCTCATTAGAACCAAGGACGAGAACCTCAATACTGGGAAACGCATCAAACGCACCAGTGCAAATGCTTGTTATCCCCTTTTGTTCCAAGTCCAAGAATGTATCATCGGGGTTGTGTCCAGATTCAATTATCGAATCTGTTGTTAGCGTCGACATTAGCTATTCTCCGTTGTGTTTAGATTTTTGTTGTGTGAGGGGTAACAGCAACCATACATCGTCGTTGTGTGTGTAATTACCATCGAGTTAAGGACGATTAGCAGAAGTGCTGCTGCGCAGCGAATTCTGGCGTGTGGCTCTGTTTCTTTGCCGAGCGTCACGTTCAGCGGGCCGCGCTTTTGGCGGCTACGCTGGAACGTTTGTTCGGCGGTGTCATGGCAGAAGTCGAACGTGTGGATAAGCGCGTATTTTGTGATCACACGTTACCAGCGGTACGTTATGAATTCTGGCCGTTGCAACAATCAACTGATCTGCGGGATCTTTGTGAAAAGGCTGTGGGAGTTGCGTAGAGTCAATTGCGATCTCAGGACTGATTTCCAGCAGAATGATTCCCGGATAAGACAAGGCCTGTGACATCCAATCGGAAATGGACAATGGCAGTTGGAGGCGATTGTACTCAACCAGTTTCGCTATTTCCCAGCAGGAAATGGCGCTTATTCCCAGCCCCGTTGATTCATGCGCGGCCACGGATTGTGCCATATCCGGTGGCAGCAGCGGATCATTATGAACCCACCAGATCCAAACATGCGTATCAAGTATGATCACGACAAAACACCCCAGTCAGTTTCAGCAACTGGCTCGAATGGATTTATATATTTCACTGGCAGACCGCGCAGTGGATATGCTGGAGGGCCAGTAACAGTTTGTGGATGTGTCGTAATCACAACGATTACTTTATCTCCTTCGTGAAACGGGAGATTACGTAGAATTATTGTCCCGTTAAACTCGACATTTGTTTCTGTACGAAGCTGCATAATATGTGACCTCCATTTTCTGAGTCTGAGGAGAGACATTGTCCGTGAAATTAACCCGTCGTTATGCCTGATATTGTCGCTAATCTATTGATGTGTAGATGTTTATCAAGGCATTCCTGACTCGTATTTATGCCCATTCAGTTTAGCACGCATTGGGAAGCAGGAAAACCGCCGAACAATTCGTTCACCGGGCGCGCCCTGTAACCATCGAAAGGAAATGCCACGACGGGCGCGCTCTTAAGAAACAACTCCTGCGGATTGGAGAAACCAGACACATCTGCTTTCTCTTCTCCTGCGGAGTCTCTTTCCTTCAATTGTTTTTACCTTGGGTAGTGGTTCATCCGGGAGAGGCAAGCGAGAGATTGTAACGATGAAGAAACAGTCGCAAACAAATCTCATGCATTGTCTCAGATTTTGAAAATGACAGGCTCTTACGTACGAAGCGACCGAGTCGTTGACGTAATGT
>CAZRXE010001013.1:0-1517 GCA_964603695.1 uncultured Heliomicrobium sp. | reverse complement strand
ACCACACTGAAAGACTGCCCGAATGATCTCGATGTGCTGTTCGTTCCCGGAGGCTTGCCGGGCACGCAACAGATGATGGACGACGACGAAGTGCTGAACTTTCTGGCCGAAAAAGGCAAGACCGCGAAATACGTGACCAGCGTTTGCACGGGGGCCCTGATTCTGGGCGCTGCTGGGTTGCTGAAAGGCTACAAGGCGACTTCGTACTGGAACACGCTGGAAACGTTGAAAGTCTTTGGCGCAATTCCCACCGAAGGCCGCGTGGTCATTGACCGCAATCGAATGACCGGCGGCGGTGTGACTGCCGGACTGGATTTCGGTTTGGCGATTGTGGCCAAGCTTCGCAATCAAACTTACGCCGAAGCCGTGCAGCTTTACGTCGAATACAACCCGCAGCCGCCGTTCAATTCCGGCTCGCCTGCGACAGCCAACAAACAAGCCAAGAAGTTTATTGACGACATGTTCACTCCGGCGGCCAAAGCGCTGCACCAAACGGCGCTGAAAGTGCAACAACGTCGGGGGTAGGAATGGCAGCTCTGTCCAAGGTTGAACTGCGCGGGAAATCCGTGTTGGGAAAACGATGATCGTGTTAAGCGGGAAAATTCGGTTACGGTTGGCAACCGCCGGTGCTTGCATTGTGCTGGCGCTTGGCTTGCTTTTGCCCACGGTGAAGTTGTTGCTGCCGGAACCGACAACCTGTGGAATGGCCTGCTGTCTGGAAAGCGGCGAGTGTTGCTGTCTGGCTCGCTGGGCGTTGACAGACGAACATGGACACGAAGAGCAAACGATTTCCAGCCTGACCGAATGGCGTAACGGTTGCTTGCCCAATTGCGCTGCCGGGCCGTCGGCTTCGCCAATCTTCACACCCAAATCGGATCGCACCTTGGCCCAGTACGTTGTGCCCAGGCTTTTGCAGAAGCGGCATTACGGATGGCGGATAGTCCGTGCCGCTTCCCAGAGGCGCGCGTCATTTTCTCCTCGCGCGCCTCCTTCCTTATTTCTTTGAAGTCGAAACAGTTATTTCGTCTGCGGTCTGAGGAAGCTGGTTGACCGTCCACGCGGATTGGACACAGCAAGCCCCAAGTCTGACAAGGCGGAACCGTATTCATTTCAATCAAGAAATAAGGAGTTTATGCGAAATCAGAAGAGCGGGGCGAAATTCAAGCCCCGGACAATTCAACTCGTTTTATCGGCGTGTTTGCTGGTTGTTCCAGGCGTTCTATCGGCCTGTGCCGGCAGCAAAGCCGTGTCGCCAGCAGCGTCACCCGACAGCGAAACGCGACGCTATGCGCTGAAAGGCAAAGTCGTTGCCGCCAACGTCAAACACCACAAAGTCGTCATCGCTCATGAAGATATTCCCAATTACATGGAAGCGATGACGATGCCATTCACCTTGTTGGACGAAGCAAAATTGCGCGAATTGAAACAGGGCGACGGTGTGAAAGCCACACTTGTTTTCGATGAGCAAACCAATCGTTCGTGGCTGGAAGAGTTCACCGTGACGGAAAAAAACAACA
>CAZRXE010001012.1:0-3494 GCA_964603695.1 uncultured Heliomicrobium sp. | reverse complement strand
GCGCGATTTGATTGCGCAGGTGGCGGCGGATCGATTGCTGGGCTTGAAACCGAATGACTGGATAGGCCAGGCCGTGGCTCGTCGCGCCGCCGCCGAAGCAGCCAACAAGGAAGGCGAAAAGAAAAAAACCGACTCGCGCATTGCCGGTACACAGGCTTCACACAAGTTGGCGGATTACGCCGGCGATTACGAACATACAGGCTACGGCGTGCTGAAAGTGGCGCTCAACGGCGACAGACTGGAAGCCACGTTCAATAAAATCGCGACGCCGCTGGAACACTGGCATTACGACACATTCACCGGCGGCAAGGCCAAAGACGGCGTGTTTGAAAATATGAAATACACTTTTCAGACGGATGCAGGCGGTTTCATCGCCGCTGTTTCCGCGCCCTTTGAAGCTTCGGTCAGTCCCATCGTGTTCAAGAAAAAACCTGACTCACGGCTGTTCGATCCGGCGTATCTGGCGCGCTTCACGGGCGAATACAGTTTGATGGGAACGCCGTGGGTGGTGAGTTTGAAAGGCAATGCGCTGGTCGTGAATTCGCCCGGACAATCGCAGATGGATTTGGTTCCGAACCTGAGCGGCGATTTCGCCATCAGACAAACTCAGGTCGTGACGCTGCATTTTGTCAACGACGAATCCGGCAAGCCCAGCGCCATTGAAATCCGGCAGCCGGGAACCGTGCTGACCGCCAAGCGAAAATAATTTGCCTGGGCGCGCAACCCTTCCAGCGTGGCGGCGGCGGAACATCAACAGGGAGCGGTCTTCAATCTGCAAACACATCAGTTCTACGCTCCCTGTCGGCTGCGGTACTGATCCAAAGCGTTACGGCAACGCCTTGATACGAATGTTGCGGAACTCGACCAGCGAACCGTGTCCCAAAAACCCGATGTGGCCGGTTTTGTTTTTCAGGCCGGGATGTTTTTTGTGGACGGCTTCTTCTTTGACCATATTCAAATCAGCGTCGAGGATAATCACACCGTTGAGTGTCACGCGGATGCGGCTGCCATTGGCCATAATTTCCTCGGTGTTCCATTCGTCAGCCGGTTTCAAATATCCCGTGCGCGCGGGAATCACGTCATAAACCGAGCCGTGATGCTGTTCGGATTTGATCTTGCCTTTGTACATTTCGTGGCCGTCGTCGAGGATTTGAATTTCCATGCCTTGATAGGCTGCGTCGCCTTCGTAAGGAGAGCGGATGCCCACGCCGTTGTTGCCGCCGGGTTCGGTTTTGAATTCAAAGCGGAATGCAAAGTTGGCATATTCTTTTTCAATGTATAGATTGCCGCCGCCGTCTTTCGGACAAACAATCGTTCCGTCCTTAATCACATAACCCGGCCCATGGCCGCGAACCAGTTTCCAGCCGTTCAAGGTCTTGCCGTCAAATAACGCAACAAAGTCCTTTTCATCCGCCATTTCGTTTTTGGTTTGCGCCTGCGCCGGGCAAGAAAAAAGCGCCAAACCGATCAGCAATGCGATCAGAAGTTTCATAATCAAGTCTCCAAATTGTCAGGTGAAGTTGAAGGTGTGAACGCGAAATATAGCACCCGCCGCCCCAAGCCGACACGGCGAAAAGCGACACGGTTGCCGACGACGGAAAATTTTTGGGAAGAAGTCGGCGGGCTGCCGTCCCTAAGCAAGTGGGCAGCGAACCGGTGACAAACCGATTGCCCGAAGTTGCAAGTTAAATGAAAAAATCGCTCGACCATCTCGGTGATGAAGAGTTGTTGCGGCAAATGCTGGCCGGCGACAGCCTCGCGTTTGCCGAGCTTTACCGCCGCTGGCAATCAAGCGTGTATCGGTTTGCGTTGAGAATGAGCGGCGCGGAAGCGTTGGCGGAGGACGTTACTCAGGATGTTTTTTTGACGCTGATGCGCGACGGTGGGCAATACGAAGGACGCGGAACGTTTTCATCTTATGTGTTCACCATCACGCGGCACAGCGTCTTGCGCCGTCTGCAACGCGAACGGCGGTTTATCTCCTTCGAGCAGAAAACAGATGTTGAAGCGGACGACGAGTTGCCGTTTGAAGAAGCAATCCTCGACGAAGACCCGTTGGCGCAACTGGCTCGCAATGAAATGATCGAAGCTGTCCGGCAGGCGGTACAGGCTTTGCCGCTGCACTATCGCGAAGTCATCTTGCTCTGCCATCTGCACGAACTGAGCTACGCCGAAGCGGCGGAAATCATCGGCTGCGAAATCGGAACGGTCTGCTCGCGGCTCTATCGCGCGCGGACGTTGCTGGCGAAGAGTCTGGCCGCGTGGCAGTCGAAAGCGGCTGCGATTCCGGTCAAACTGAATTTGGCGAGGTGCGCATTATGAATTGCCTTGAGTTCGATAAACTGATCGTCAGACTGGCGTGCGATACGCTGGCAAGCAGTTCGTTGCGTAAGCAGGCGTTGGCGCACGCTTCCACCTGCTCGCAATGCGGCGCGCGATTGGCGCAGCAACAAAATGTCGCCAATGGATTGGATGCGCTGGCAGTTCAGGAACGAAGCATTCAAGCGCCAGCGCATCTTGGCGCGGCGTTGCTGGCAGAATTTGAACGACAACAAAAGCTTGCAGCGTCGCAACACGCGCCTTCGGAGCCGATTCGCTTCCGTCTGTTTTCGCTGCTGAACTGGCGTTGGGCGACAGCGGCAATCTTGATTATTGCCGGATTGACAGTGGTTTTGTGGCGGCAACCAGTTCGCCAGATTTCGCCAGAGCAAAAAGAAATCGCTGTCACAGTAACGCCGCCGGTCAACGCTTCAGGGAGCGCCAGAACCGAAATAGCGGCGAAGGTTTCGCCCAAGCCGAAGCGAAAGAAAATCGCGCGACGCGAAGCTGACGAATACGGCGCGTTGATTTCGCTGATGCCTATCGCGCCGACCGAGACGGAAGAATTTCAACAAATCGTAAGTATGCAGATTCCGCGTTCGACTTTGCGGTTGTGGGGATTGCCGCTGGATGAAGAAAACGATGGCGAACAAGTCCGCGCCAAAGTGTATTTCAGCGAAGACGGCGTGGCGCGCGCCATTCGGCTGCACAATTGACGGAGACACGACAATGCGAATGACAATTTTGAAAGTTCTGCTTTGCGGTTGCGCGTTGGCCGGGCTGACCAATCCGGTTGCCGCGCAAGACGCTGGACGCCCTAAACCGCGCGGCAATGCCGAACAAAAGCAGCGGCCAAAAGAAGCGCAACGCGAAAGACACGAACCGCCGGAACCAGGCATTGGCCTGGTTCAAACGGAATTTCGCTTCGGAGGCAAGGTCATCAAAAACGCGCCGTATTCCGCCGAAGCCGTCACCGAAAGCACGCAAACGCTGGCCAACGGAACCAAGCTCTCTCAGAAAACTGTTGCGCGAGTCTTCCGCGATGGTGAAGGTCGCACGCGCCGCGAACAATCCGCCGCGCCGGTCGGCCCTTTTGCCACCGCAGGCGAAGCGCAGCGCGTGGTTTTCATCAGCGATCCAGTGGCGGGCGTCGCTTACACGCTTTATCCCGAAAC
>CAZRXE010001011.1:0-1623 GCA_964603695.1 uncultured Heliomicrobium sp. | reverse complement strand
TTGCCACAGAGAACACAGAGCATTTATTTTCCGTCTCCGTGTTCTCTGTGTTCTCTGTGGCTGATTCTTAAGAGAGCTTTGAGATGATTTCGTCAAGCGAGAACGATTCCTGCTCGCCCGTTTCCAGATTCTTCAGTCCGTATTTTCCGGTCGCGACTTCGTTGTCGCCGATAATGAGCGCATAGCGCGCACGGGTTTTGGACGCCGCCGTCATGGCCTTTTTCATCTTGCGGTCTTCAAATTCGATGGCCACGGCCACGCCTGCCGCGCGCAATTGACGGGCAATCTGTAACGAATGCGCGCGCGCCGTTTCGCCTAGAAAAACGATGAAAACATCCGGCGCATCGCCTGCGCGCAAACGCGCCGTTTCGCTGTCCGGCAAAGACATCACCATCCGATCCAGACCGAACGCAAAGCCAAAACCTTTGGTCGGCGGGCCGCCAATGGTTTCGGATAAACCGTCGTAACGACCACCGCCGACGATGGTGTTCTGCGCGCCGAGGCCGTCGTGGCCCAGGATTTCAAATGCCGTGCGGGTGTAATAATCCAGCCCGCGCACCATTCGCGGATTAATAGTGTAAGCGATGCCGCGCGCGTCCAAATGCGCTTTGAACTGTTCAAAATGCTCGCGCGAGGCTTCATCCAGCGAATCGGTGATCGTTGGCAAATCCTTGATGACGGCCTGGCAACTTTCGTTTTTGCAGTCGAAGACGCGCAGCGCGTTGGTTTCAAAACGGTGGTGACAGTCGCCGCACAGCTTATCCAGGTTGGGCCGAATCGCTTCGCGCAAGGTTTCCAAGTAAGCCGCGCGACTGGCCGGTTCGCCGACGGAGTTAATCAGCAGCGTGGTGTTCGCGATCTTCAACTCTTTCAAAAACCAATCGAGCATTTCCATCACTTCGGCTTCGATGGCCGGATCGTCGCTTGATCCCATCACTTCGACGCCGATTTGGTAAAACTGGCGATAGCGGCCTGCCTGCGGGCGTTCGCGGCGAAACATCGGGCCGACATAATAAAGTTTGGTCAATTCGCCAGGCGATTTGTCGGCGAACATTTTGTGTTGAATGTAAGCCCGTACCACCGACGCGGTGTTTTCAGGCCGCAAGGTCAACGATTCGCCTTCACTGTCTTGCCGGGCGCGGTCGGTGAAGGTGTACATTTCCTTGTGAACGATGTCGGTCGCTTCGCCGACGCCGCGCGCGAACAGTTCCGTCTTTTCAAAAATCGGCGTGCGGATTTCACGAAAGCCGTAGCGGCGAAAGGCTTCGCGCGCGACTTCTTCCACGCGATGCCACAAAGGCATGTCGCCGGGCAAAATGTCTCTGGTTCCTCGAACAGTTTGAATCATAAAAAGTCTGCTTTGGGTGGTGTTGCAGGCTGGAATCGGCCTGACAGATTAAGGCGCGGATTGTAGCATAGCCGTTGGTTTAGCCAAGTCAGTGTTCAAACGGAGGAATTCAATGCTTGTAACCGAACGGAGCGGCGCTGTGCTGCTGCTGACGCTCAATCGCCCGGACAAACGCAACGCCCTGCATCCGGCTTTAATTGCCGAGTTGACGACCACGCTGGAAGAGACGGCGGTTGATGCCACGGTGAACGCCGTCATCATTACTGGCGCGGGCA
>CAZRXE010001010.1:0-5751 GCA_964603695.1 uncultured Heliomicrobium sp. | reverse complement strand
CTCGAAGCCCGCGCGCACACTTGATCCCAAATCCCGCAGGTCGTTTTTTAAGGTCTCGAAATCAATCGGATTGCGCGGCCTACCTTCCGCCGCATCCAAAATCACGCCGAGGTTCATTCCGCAATTACGGCAAAAACGTTGACCGGGAACAGCCTGCGCGGCGCATTTTGGACAGTACATGCTTGGTCTCCTGACTTGGTTATGGGAACAGTGGAAGTGATGGAGTTTATGGAAGTGCACAAAGCTTTCCGTGCGCCTCCTCCTCCATCACCGCCCGAACTACGATGACGCCAAATTGTTAGTTCTGGCCTTTTCGTTTTCGGCTGCCGGCTGCAACCGGTTTAACGTAACTGGTGCGAACCACCGTCTTGATGTTGCCGCGCACGTTGAAATCGCCTTCCAGATGAAATTCCAGCGGATCGCAAGCCTTGACGAAATCGTCGCGGAATTGATTGACCACGTGTTCATGAAACATCTTCACTTCGCGGTAGGAATTGATGTACAGCTTCAGCGACTTCAATTCGATGCAACGCCGGTTCGGTACATAACGAATGTGCAGGGTCGCGAAATCCGGGAAATCCGAAAACGGACAAATCGCCGTGAACTCCGCCGAGGTGAAATTGATCTCGATGCGCTGGCCGGGATATTCGTACTCGAAGGTGTCCAGCGGATTCAGGTTCAATTCCGCGCGCGGCGTCGAACGAATTTCCAGATGCTGTTCCGGCGAGACTTCGCGCAAGGGCGGAAGCGGTTTTGATTTCTTCTTGGCCAACTTATTTCTCCTTCCTTACTGCTGTAATTCTTCCACAATCTCCGCCGCGATTTTGCGTGCGGTTTCCAGTTCTTCGGGCGCGAGCGAAATGGCCGCGACCACGGCGTGACCGCCACCGCCGTAACGTTCGCAAATCGCCGCCAGGTCGTGCGTGCGCGGGCGCGGCGACCACGGATTCGAGCCGACGGAAATCTTCGACCGAAACGACGACTGGCTGACGCTGACGCTATAGGTGACGGACGGGTGCAGGTAGTATGGAATAAATTTGCTGTAGCCTTCCATGTCGTGACCGACCACGTCGAAAAAGACTACTGGGCCAGTAACGCGCGCGGCTTGTTCGATGATGCTCATCGAACGTAGGTGACGCTGATGCAGCGGCTCGATGCGCTCGGCCAGGTAAGGCTCGCGCACCAGTTCGCTCAAGGATTTGGTTTGCAGATCGCCGATGATGCGCCGGATGGTTTGCGGGTCGCGGTCGTTTTCAATCACCAGCGCGATGCGGAAAGCGTCGGCTTTCATTTCCACAGGCTCAGCGGCGTTTTCATACAGCGCGCCGTCAATCTTGTTCGCCCAGTGAATCAGTTCCGTGAGTGGCGCGGCGTCGAAACCGAATTTTCGCGCAGCGATGTCGGCGATGAATTTGGTGCAGGATTTATAGCTCGCGTCCACGAACTTCTGCCCGCTGCGGTCGGCGCGAAAGTGCGCTTCATCTTCCGCCGTCAGAAAGGCGCTTTTGTGATGGTCGAACCACCACGTGAGCTTGTCCGAGGGACAGTATTTGAAATCCACGATGGCGTTTTCGTCGCCGTCAAAGGCGGATTCGTCAAACAACGCGCCGGCGCGATGCATCATCGGCTGGTAAGCGAATTCCCAATCGGACGAATTTTGGATGATGGATTCGCGGAAGAACCGCGAAAAGACTGCGGCGGAAGAAGCGCCATCAAAACAGTTACCGTGATAACAAACCTTCAATCGTTTCATTGATGCCAGTTGCTGATCTCTTTCTTTACGAGTTTTCAGGAAAGGGCTGAACCCAGTGAACGACAGATTATGCAGCCCGCGCGAACGGATGCAAGGCATTGTTCAGAGTAAACCCCGAACGACAAAAAAACGCATATTTGTGCGCTGCCAATAATTACGGCGCTGGTTTAGCATTCGCTTTCGCTTATGGAATCAACCAACGGAACCATTCACGTCACCATTGTCGAAGATGACCGCTCGTTGCGCGAAGGGCTGGGGCTGTTAATCAGCGCCACGCCGGGTTATCGCTGCCCGCGCGGTTTCGGTTCGGTCGAAGAAGCCCTGCGCGGCATCGGCGCGGGCGGCGAAGTCGTGCCGGATATTTTGCTGCTCGACATCCATTTACCGGGCATGCTCGGTTCGGACGGAGTGAAACTGTTTCGCGAAAAGTTTCCGGCCATGCAGGTGTTGATGCTGACGGTGTATGCCGAACAGGACAAGGTTTTTGAATCCATCTGCAACGGCGCGTGCGGTTATCTGCTGAAGAAAACACCGCCGGCCAGATTGCTCGAAGCCATTCGCGAAGCCCACGAAGGCGGCGCGCCGATGTCGCCGGAAATCGCCCGCAAGGTCGTCACCTTGTTTCAAAACACGCGGCAGCCGGAAAAGATCGAAGAACAATTAACGCCGCAGGAAGTCCGATTGCTGCAACTGCTTTCCGACGGTCACAGCTATCAAAGCGCCGCCGGACAGCTCAACATCAGCGTCAACACCATTCGCAATTACATCCGCAGCATTTACGACAAGCTGCACGTTCATTCCAAAAACGAAGCCGTCAGCAAGGCGCTGCGCAGCGGCATCATTTCCTGAAACCGTCACCAATCAATCACCAAAACCTCATGAAGCTAAACATTGATCCACGGATAATGCGCATCGTTCGAGGGCGGAAAAACCGTATGCATCCCACGGTTTTCAACTCCCGCCCGGCGAACCCGGCAGGAGTCGTTGTAATGAAACTCAAGCTGGTTTCATTGATGGCGCTTCCTCTACTGCTCGGCGGAATGATATTGGCTGGCGACGCGAAGGGGCGAACGCATGCGCCGACGACGGCTTCTGCCGGAACCGATTTGGAAGTGACGGTTCAGGCATTTGAAGATCAGGAAGGACTGAAACTGATTCCCGACGGTTCGACCGTGACCGGTCAACCGTATGTCTGGGTTCGGTTCAGCATCAAAAACAACGGTTTGGACGATGCCGGCAAGTTCACCTCCAAAGCCGTCATTTATCACAACGGCATCAAGATGACTGATCCGGTAACTGAGACAATGACGATCGAATCCCTGCAAAGCAAAACGCTGCCGATGGTCAGGCTCAATACCGCCGGGCGCGCCGGACGCATCAACGCCGTGCTGCTCGCCGACCTGGGCAATTTCGTCAAGGAGACGAACGAGTCAAACAATAAGATTGAGATGAGTTTCAACGTGGCGAACGATTTTTAATTCCCGCCCGCACGAATCGAACTTCCCTCTATTGCTGAGACAAGAGCACCTACGACCTTTCAGCGCCGCAAACTCCGGTACAACGGAGAATGCGGCGCTTTTTTTGTTTTCGCCTCCACCGCCAAACGCATAAATATGCCTTGTCGCTATCGCGTGGGGAAAAGTATGCTTGGCCTGCAAAACGTCACTGATTTCCAGGAAAAAAGAATGCGTTTTTTGCCAGACCTGTTCGTAGGTTTTGGAGTTTTGAATTTATGTCGTCTACGCCTCAACTCGATTCATCCCCCGCATCGGCGCTGCGGTTTCCGCCTTTTCATATTCCGGCCAATGTTGATTTACTTTACCGCGAAGACAAGATTGTCTCGCTGGAACGCCGCGCCGTGCAGGTGCTGCGTTATCTGGTCGAACATCACGACCGCGTGGTTTCCAAAGACGAATTACTGGAAGCCGTCTGGCCCGACACTTACATTACAGACGGCGTGCTGAAACGCGCCGTCTCGCAAGCCCGCCGCGCGCTGGGCGATGTCGCTGACGAATCCAAATTCATCGAAACATACCACGGTCGCGGCTACAGGTTTATCGCACAAGTGCTGGATCAAAACGAGCGGCCCAGCGAAGTGAAGGAAACCAGGCTTCTGACGCTGCCGTCCGCCGAAGTGAAGGCCACCAGACCTCTGACGCTGCCGCCCTCACTGCAAGCCGCGATTGACGCCAAACCCGTTTCGGAAACTCCCGACTACAATCAACTGGCCGGACGCCAAACCGAAATGGCGCAATTGCAGGGAGATTATCGCCGCGCGCTGGCGGGAACTGGCCATGCGGTGCTGATGATAGGAGATCCCGGCGTCGGCAAAACGCAGCTTGCGCGCGAATTCGCAGGCTGGGCGCGGGCCGAAGGCGCTGTTTGTTTGTACACGCAGTTTTTCGATTATCAGGCCAGCCGGCTCGCGCCTTATGAGGTCTTCCTGGATTTGTTACGCAACATTCTGGGCGTCACCGCCGCCAATCGTGAGGATTGCGATTTGCGCGTGCTGGCGCGGAATCATTTCGGCGTCAGTTTGCCCGAAGAACTCTTCATTGACGCTCGCGTCACTGGTCAATTGCGGCTGAGCGGCACGACTGGCACGCTGCGGCTGGAAGATTTGCCGCCGCGCAAAACCGGTCCGCTCAGTTTGCAACGCACGACCGGCGCGCTTGCCACGCCCATTTCGCGACCTGTTACGCCTATCAGCCAATGCCTGATCCGCGCCAGCCGCCAGCGTCCGCTGGTGCTGATTCTGGACGACATTCAATGGGCGGACGAAACCAGCCGCGAAGTCATAGGCCATTTGATGCGAACCGTGCAAAGCGAACCGCTGATGCTGCTGTGCCTGGCGCGCGCCGAAGCCCTGAACGACCGCGAAAGCAAGTTCGCCGAATGGCTGAAGCGATTGGCCGGCTATCGCAGCTACACCACTTTGTCGCTCAACCCGCTGGACGAAAACGCCTGCGTCGCGGCAATCGAAGCTATCTTCGGCAATCAAATGATCGTGCCGCCGGCGGATTTCAAACGGCTGCTCGCCATCACCGGCGGCAATCCTTATTTTCTAGTCGAAATGCTGCGGCTACTGGTCGCCGAAAAAGCCATACATTTCGACGCCAAAGCCAATCCGGCGTGGCAGTGGCGCGGGATCAAGGATTTGTCCCTACCCGTGACGGTAGTGATGGCCGCGCAAGCCAAACTGGACAGGCTTTCGAGCGAAGTGCGCGAAATCGCTGAATGCGCGGCGGTCATCGGCGATGAATTCCGGATTGAGACGCTAGCCGTTATGACAGGCATTAACGAGGATGACATTGAGCGCCTGGTGATGGAAGGCGCACGGCGCGGCGTGCTGGCCGAACGCGGCGTTTCCGCCGACAACGACGCGCGCTTTCATCACAATACCTTGCGGCAGGTTTTGTACGATTCCTTGCCCCCTCGCCGCCGCAAACGCCTGCATTGGCAGGCCGCCCAGGCCATAGAGTCTTTGTGCCAGTTCGAGCCGGATCGAGTCGCCGAAGCGCTCAGCGCGCATTACGAAGCGGCCAATCAGTGGGAGAAGGCGTTTGATTGGAGCATGCGCGCCTGGCAGGCAGCCGGCAGCCGTCTTTCCTGGAGCGAAGCCATGATTTGCGTCGAACGCGCCGCCCGCACCGCCGCTGCCCTGGAACAAGGCAGCGGAAACCAACTGCCTCCCGCCGAACGGCTGAACCTGTTGCTGGCTTTTGGCGAAACCCATTTCGCGCTCGGCGGTTTGAAAGAATCCGACTCCGCTTATGGCGAAGCAGTCACGCTGGCGCGCGGCCTGAACGACCGCTCGGCGCTGGCAACAGCCTTGTTGCAGCAAGGCCAGACGAGAATGAGTCTGGGTTTGTATCAGGAATCCGCCGCCGTCACTGAACAAGCGCTGGAACTTTATCGCGACACAAATGACCAGGAGGGCGCGGCGCTAGCACTACTGCAACTGGGCGGCATTGAGGTGCGACAGGGAGATTACGAAG
>CAZRXE010001009.1:0-1747 GCA_964603695.1 uncultured Heliomicrobium sp. | reverse complement strand
TCTACAAACGACGACAATTCCGGACCGGATGATGCAAGCCAGACTTTGCGCTGGTATGCATAGTCTGAAAGCTCCCGCAGGGATTCAATGACCTTCTCTTGGTAGATCATGCACAGTCAGCCGAGGGTCACCTTTGATGGCTCACCCGGTTGGCCGCGTCACGACTAGCAAACGCCACCCAACCAATTCCGACGACTGCGGTTGCGGTTGCAGCAAAGAACAGCCACGCCGGCAAATGCGATTCTTCTTCGACGCCAAAGCCGGCTTGCTGCATTTCAGGAGCGTAAATTGTCACCAGCAAAAGCAGCCCATTGTTGCACGCGTGCAATAGCAATGACGGCCAGAGGCTGCCGCTGCGCCAGGCGACCCAGCCCAATGCAATGCCGAGATACGTGCTGGGAAACAGCCGAACCAGCGAGATGCCTGTCGGGGTAATGACGTGGAACAGGCCAAACAGAAAGGCGGTCTAAAAAATGGTTGGCCTGGGACCCGATTTGGAACTGAGCGACGAAAACAAATAGCCGCGAAAAAACAACTCTTCCCCAACGGCCGGAGCGACTGCCAGCATCAACAAGACCCAAAGGGGCGACAGTGTCCGCAGTTGGTCTTGCAGCTCGGCGACTTGTGCCCGCTGTAATGGCGAAAGCGTCACCAATCCCCAATCGATTTCGAGCACGATCACCTCATGCGCCACGGCCCATAATCCCAGTCCCATCAACGCGGCCCCGGGCAGAATCAGCAGCAGGCGGCTAGTTCCATCGCCACTGAGACGAAAGGCTGAGATCGGTTGAACGCGTCGGAGTACGGCCACCGCCAGCGGCACACCGGCAAAGACGGCAACAGTTGCCAGGCCGGACAACGCCAGTTTGACGGGCAATGTCTCGAAATGGGTGAGTAAGTTGAGTGCCACAAAGTAAGCCGGAAAAATCAGCGCCGCACAAAACATGCCGTTGGCCGGATTGGCCCAAAGGCGGCTTGTGCTCGGGCGCTGGAAAAAGTCGGACCAGCCGCTCTCGGTGGTGTATAGCACCGATTCCGCCGCGAAGAAACGGGCGGCGACGCTGATCGCCGCCACCGCGTACAGCACAGTCGAGATCACCACTACGACCGCGGCGCCCGCATGGGCCTGTTGCTGCAACAAGTCGCGGGCCAGCAGCACGATATTTGCCAGCGGCGTGATCAGCAGCGATCCGCTCAGTTCCAGCCGCGGCATCAGGCTCAATAATCCGGGAGCGATCGCCACCATCATCAGCGGAATCAAGTACGCCTGGGCCTCTTTGAAGGTGCGGGCAAAGCTGGTCAAAGTCAGCAGCACCGCCGAGAAAAACATGGCGAACAAGAACAGCAATCCCAGGATTTCCAGCGCCAGCGTCACCGTCAGACCTGTGGTTCCGAACAACAGAGAGCCGAGTCCCCCGATGACGATCGTGACCGTCATGGCCGTGAGATTGACTGTTGCCGTGAGCAGCGCTACCGTCAGAACGGAAACGTACTTGGCCAGGAGCAGCCCCAGCCTGGGGACCGGCGCTGCAACCAATATTTCCAGCGTGCCGCGTTCGCGCTCGCCGGCTGTCAGGTCAATCGCGGGATAGACTGCGCCGGTAATGGTCATCAAGATCAAGATCAGAGGCGCCAAAGTGACCAAAGCGCCGGCGGAATCAGGCTTGTTCATCGCCGCTACGGCGGTCCTGCTGTGGCGAACCGCCGGGGCGCGTTGCGTCTGACCAAGTCGGGACAATCGAACATT
>CAZRXE010001008.1:0-1565 GCA_964603695.1 uncultured Heliomicrobium sp. | reverse complement strand
GACCGTCAGCCCCAAAAAAACTGAAGAAGTCGTCGCCACCATATCGTCCAATTCGTCGGAGCGCGTTTGTTCGTTGTCGGCGTTGTCCACGGTCGGGCCGTTGCGCAGAAATCCTGTTGGGATTAAGCCTTCCGGGTCATTGGGTTTGAGCTGTTCGCCCGCCAGTTGTTGGCGGATGAATTGGTCGTAAGGCAGATCGGTGTTGAAAGATTTGATGACCCAATCGCGGTAACGCCAGGCGTGCGGGCGGTCAATGTCGAATTCGTAGCCGCCACTGTCGGCATAACGCGCCAAATCCAGCCAATGGCGTCCCCAGCGTTCGCCGTATTGCGGCGAAGCCAGCAGCTTTTCGATGACCTGCTGATAAGCTTTCTCGGAAGGATTCTTCAAAAAGGCGTCCATTTCTGCGGGCGTCGGCGGCAAACCGATCAAATCAAAATAAACGCGGCGCAACAATTCGCGCGGCGCGGCAGCGGACGAAGGCTGCAAACCCTTCTCTTTCAATTTTGCCAACACGAAAGCGTCAATTTCGTTTTTGACCCAGGCACGCTCTTTCACTGTGAACGAAGTCGGAGCCGTGGGACGAATCGGTTTGACGAAAGCCCAGAAATGTCTGTCTTTGTCCGTTATGCTATAGCCCTGCGAACGAACGGGCGCTGAATCGTTGCTGGCGGCATTATTGGCGGCGACAGCTTTCGGCTGAAGCTGCTTAATCCATTCGGCGATGACAGCTATTTCAGCATCACCGAGTTTGCCGCCCATCGGCATTTCCGGCTCTTCTTTGTGCGTGACCAGACGGTACAGCAGACTCTGTTCCGGGTTGCCGGGAACGATGGACGCGCCGCGCGCGCCGCCTTTCATTACGGATTCTTCCGTTCGTAAATCCAGCCCGGAACGTTGCAGCTTCGCGCCGTGACAACTCAAACAATTCTGCTCGAAGATCGGCAGAACCTTTTCCTTGAACGGATCGGCCATCGCGCGGGAGGCCGACGATTGCCGGAGACCCACGCTCGCAACCGCAACCAGAAACAACAACGCGCAAACTCTTCTGGTCAAAGACCTGTTTCCCGAAAGCCTGTTTCGCATTTGCTCAGAACCATCCTGCTAAAGATTTGTGTGGAGAAGAAGACAGCGCCGACGCTGCCGGAATCAGCCCCTGCATCTTTATTCGGCGCTGGAAAGCTTGTCAATTCCAGCACGTTGCTTGAGCAAAAAACAGGCGAAAGAATCGCCGGCTCACGATGTACCCCGAAAACCGCACAACTAGATCGGATTGCAGATGAGTGTAGGGCAGATTTTCCAGCCTGCCGAGGCTTCCGCTCTGCAAGTGAGAAATATCAGGCAGATTGGAAAATCTGCCCTTCAGATCGAGTTGGTGCGACGGCAGTACAGTGGCAATGCGCACGGCGTCATCAAAGGTATCGGCGTGGTGACTTGCGTCTACGTCAATCCGGAACTCGATCAATTCTGGTTGATTGATTACCGCATCTACGATCCCGAAGGCGATGGCAAAACCAAACTCGATCACGTCCGCGAGATGCTGACCAACATCGTTTATCAGAAAA
>CAZRXE010001007.1:0-14384 GCA_964603695.1 uncultured Heliomicrobium sp. | reverse complement strand
TCCCAATGTTGGTTGCTCTGATTTAGGTTACTGAGTTACCGCCGTCAGCGATTCGTCAATCGTCTTGATGGCGAAATCGCACTGCTCTCTATCAATTATCAGCGGCGGCGACAAACGAATGGTGCTTTGACCACAACCGAGCGTAATCAACCCGCGACGGAAGCATTCCAGCTCGACTTTATGTTGGGCTTCGATGTGTGGTTCTTTAGTCGCGCGGTCTTTGACCAGTTCGATACCGATCATCAAGCCTTTGCCGCGCACATCGCCGATGATTGAATGTTTGTCCATCAGCGCCGTCAAACCTTCCAGCAAATATGCGCCCATCTTCGCGGCGTTTTCGATCAAGCCGGCTTCGAGTAATTCCAGCGTCGCTAGTGAAGCCGCAATCGCCACGGGGTTTCCGCCGAAGGTCGAAGCGTGCGCGCCCGGCGACCAGTTCATCAAATCGCCACGGGCAATGACAGCGCTAAGCGGCAAGCCGGAGGCGATGCCTTTGGCCGAAGTCAAAATGTCGGGCACAAAATCGAAATGCTCCGAAGCGTACATTTTGCCCGTGCGTCCGAAGCCGGATTGAACTTCGTCGGCGATGACCAAGATGCCGTGCCGGTCGGCGATTTCGCGCAGAGTTTGCAGAAATGACGGGGGCGGCACGACGTAACCGCCTTCGCCCTGGATCGGTTCGACGACGATGGCCGCGCATTCGTCGGCGGGGACGGTGGTTTTGAACAGTAGGTCTTCGATGATGCGCGCGCAGTGCGGGCCTTTAGATTTGTGCGCGCCGCAGGTTTCCGGCGTCAGGTTGTACGGGCAGCGGTAACAGTTGGCGTAAGGAACATGCGTCACGTCCAGCGCCTGTGGGCCGAAGCCTGCGCGTTGTTTGAATTTGCTGGCGGTCAGCGACAGCGCGCCCATCGTCCGTCCGTGGAAGGCTCCGAAAAAGGCAATCAGTTTTTGTCGGCGCGTCGAATACATTGCCAGTTTGACCGCGCCTTCGACGGCTTCCGCGCCGGAGTTGCCGAAATGCACACGTTTGTCGTGCGCGCCGGGCGAAACCTGGCTGAGCTTTTCCGCCAGTTTCGGCATGGCGGGGAAGTAATAATCCGCCGAACAGATGTGCAGGAATTCGTCCACCTGTTTTTTAATGGCTTCGACGACGTGCGGATGCGCGTGGCCGGTTGAACACACGGCAACGCCGGCGTTGAAATCCAGAAATAGGTTGCCGTCCACGTCTTCGATCATTGCGCCTTTGCCGTGTTTGATGACCAGCGGATAAGGCCGCGTATAGGAAGGCGAAATGTATTTGGCGTCGTGCGCGACGACCTGTTGTGCGATAGGGCCGGGCAGCGCGGTTTTGATGACGGGAAGATTTACGGTTTTCAATTCTGCTGTAGCTTGCATGATCTCTATACCTCCAAAAGTTATGGATGCTTGGGTTGGAAATGCCGGTCGCAGCCGCGCGAAAGCACTTCAGCGCGGACAGGCTGGGCTGTCATTCGGTGACCGGATTGTTTGATGTGTCGGCTGAGCGAAAAGGAGCTAGTCCGCGAAGAGGTTTTTGCGGGAAAGAATCGGGACGTGGTGAATGGTAAAGAAGGAAGAGGTTTTCATGGGTTGATGAGCGCAAGGCGCAGGAAATTATTTTCTGCGCCAACGCATGCCGTCTTTGGTGTCTTCGAGAATGATTCCGAGTTCGGTAAGTTGAGCGCGAATTTCATCGGAGCGGGCGAAGTTTTTGGCTTTGCGCGCGGCCTGGCGTTCGTCAATCAAGGCTTGAATATCGGAATCGAGCATTTCTTTTTTCGCTTCGCCGAAAATGCCGAAGACTGAATCAAAGCGGTCAATCGTGACTAGCAACAAGGCTTTGTCTTCGGATTTGATCACGCCCGTCGCCATCGAAGAGTTGGTTTCGCGAACGAAGTCGTGAACCGATGCCAAGGCTTCGGCGGTGTTCAAATCGTCGTCCATCGAATCTTCAAACAGCTTAAGTGACAGTTCGGCCATCCGTGCAATAGCCGGCGTGGAACCTTCTTCAGGCTGAAGTTCGGTCAGGCGCTGTTTGAAATCGTTCAAGCGGGCGACGGTGCTTTCCGCGCCGCGCAGACCTTCGAGCGTGAAATTGAGTTGTTTGTGGTGCGGCGCAGACAGCAGTAGATAACGAATCGCGCGCGGCGTGTAACCCTGCGCAACCAGATCGCGAAAGGTGTAGTAGTTGCCGAGCCGCTTGGACATTTTCTGGCCTTCGACCATCAGGAACTCGGCGTGAACCCAGTAGCGGACGAAAGGTTTGCCGGTTGCGCCTTCCGATTGCGCGATTTCGTTTTCGTGATGTGGAAAGACCAGATCAATGCCGCCGGCGTGAATATCGAAAGTTTCACCCAGCGATTTCATGGACATTGCCGAGCATTCGATATGCCAGCCGGGACGACCTTGTCCAAGCTCTGTTTCCCAAAACGGTTCGCCGGGTTTGACGGCTTTCCACAGGACGAAATCGCGGGCGTTTTCCTTGGCTTCGTATTCATCCGAATCCACGCGTTCGCTGGCACCGGTGACGTTGCCTTCAAAGTTCATCTTTGAAAGTTTACCGTAACCGTTAAAGGTATTGATGCGGAAATAAGTTGATCCATCCGAGGTGTAGGTGTGACCGTTGGCGTCGAGTCGTGTGATGATGTCCACCATTTCCGGAATGTGATCAGTGGCGCGCAGGATTTGTTCCGGGCGTTCCGCGCCGAGGGCGTCGAAATCTTCCAGAAAATATTGCGTGTAGATTTCGGTGTAATCGCGCAGGCTTTGGCCTTTTTCCACTGACTTTTTGATAATCTTGTCGTCCACGTCCGTGATGTTCATGACGTGATGAACATCGAAGCCTTTGAACTTCAAATAACGGCGCAACAGGTCTGAAAACAGAAACGTGCGGAAGTTGCCGATGTGCGCGAAATCGTGAACCGTCGGCCCGCAAACGTATATCCGCGCTTTGTTCGCTTCGAGCGGTTTGAACTCTTCGACTTGATTGGTCAGGGTGTTATAAAGCTTGAGCATTGGATACCAAGTATTGTTCGGAAAATTTGATTTCTTGAACTGGAAAGGCAGTGTATTGAAGCGGCTGCGAAATTGTCAATTCAGCAAACTGATGAGGTGCGGCGGCAATAAAAACGCCCTGCCCGGCAAGAAGTCACGGGCAAGGCATTTCGTTGGAATACATTGGGAAGCGGGGAGCTATTGCACTCTGCTGACCTTTTCGGCTTGTTTGCCTTTCGGCCCTTGAACCAGTTCATACTCGACCCATTGTCCTTCGTCGAGCGTTTTGAAACCGTCCATATCTATCGCCGAAAAGTGGACGAAAACATCGCCACTGCCATCGGGTTGTTCAATAAAGCCATAACCTTTCGCGTTATTGAACCATTTAACCTTGCCTTGTTTTTTCTCTGCCATGGTGAAGTACCTCCTGGGGTTTACCGCGTGAACGAGTTTCCTGCCTTCGGCAATCTACTCGTTGGTTACTAAATCCCGCTTGCTTTGGCGCTCAACGCTCGCTTCCTAAGCTTTCCTCTAAACTTCAGGGGTGAAGCTGATGCCTGGGTGTTGCGGGGCATACGAGTTCAAAGCAAAAAGCCGCAAACGAAACCAAACGAGTCCTGGGTTTCAATCGCGGCCTTCACTCTGCGTATATATTGGGGTTGACACAACAAAACTACTGTTATCTGCAACTGTGATTGAATTGTGTATTGGGTTGCGCCGGAATTGACGCTGTGACAAACACGGCGCGCATACTACTTAAGGCTATTTTTACTGTCAAGGCGTGGAATGAATTTTGGCTAAGATATGGCAAATCCATCGTTGTCAGTTTATTCCGACGTACTCGGCATCGTGTTTGGCTTTGAATTGATCGCGAGTCAGGACGTAGTAATCGGAAGTTCCTTCATTCGTGATTCCTTGAAGTGCGATGCGCCGCGCGAATTGCATTCCCAATCGTCGCATAACGTGAAAAGAAGCTTCGTTCGGCGAATCAGCTCCGGCATAAATTCGTTCGAGTTTGGCTTTCTCAAAGCCGTGACGCAAAACAGCCAGCGATGCTTCGGTCGCCAATCCTTGACCCTGGTGTTTAGGGTGGAGACCGTAAAGAATCTCGACTTCCGGTGCTTCACTCGGCGCAGGCTCGAAGTGGCGCAAGCCGCAAAAGCCAATCAAGTCTGACTTATTTTTCAACCGAAGCGCCCAAAAGCCATAACTGTGATTTGTAAAATCCTTTATGCTGGCTTCAATCACCTCATTCACCATTTCAAGCGGAATGAGTTGATCGTCCCACAAGAATTTCCGAACCGCCGGTTCAGTCCACAACTGCTGCAGTGCTTTCGCGTCGGTTATCGAAAATGGCGTGAGTAAAAGACGGTTTGTGTCCAACAAGATGAAGTTCATAGCAGCCAAGAACAAAAAAATGGCGGCAGGATTCTTGCGAATCCCACCGCACCGAGGGCTTTGCTGGGATGAAAACTCTAAAGACCAAGGAGGATGTAAACTGAAAATCCAACTTTGATTGCGAATTATGTTTGGAAACGCTGGCGGAAGTGCAACTCTGATGCCGTTCTTAGTAACGCTTGATTACTGTGAATAACAGTTTATATTTCAATGGTTTAGGTTATCAGTTGGCAGTGATTATTGATCGGTTGGTTTATAGATGGCTACGAAAGAATGGATTTTTATCCATTCTTTCGTAGCCGGGCAAATGGAAATTTATTGTTGTGATTGGGAACTTTGTTCAAAGGAAAGAGGTCTAAGCCGCCGTCACCAAGATTGAGCCGTAAGGCGCAAACGAAAACTGAAATTACTGATCTTAAGAGTGGCCAGTTGCCAGTACGAATTGCCAGCGAGCATAATTCCGCGCGAATGAATCCGCTGAGCAAAATAGAGGAAGGCCACAAAGGAGCGTGGGCGCGCATGCTTGCTGAGAAAGAGGCATTGCTGGTTGCCGGACTGGATGAGTTCGGAACTGCCGAGTTGACGGCAGAGCAGGATGTTCCGCGCGTCGTTCAGACCTGCCCTTATGAAGCAAAGATGATTGCCCGACTTAAGGCTGGCGAAATGGATGCTTTTGACGAGCTGGTCGAAGAGTATCAGTCGCTGGTTTATGCGCTGTCTTACAGAATTTTGGCGGATGCCGAGGACGCGCAGAATGCGACGCAAGAGACGTTTTTGAAAATTTATCGTCATTTCGCGCGGTTTCGCGGCGAAGCGAGTTTGAAGACCTGGATTTGCCGCATTGCCATCAATCAGGCGCGCAGCACCGAACGTTGGTGGCGTCGCCGGCAACGCGGCAAAACGGCTTCGCTGGATGCGCCGCTGGGATTGAATGATGACGATGATCGCTGTATGGGCGATGTGTTGGAAAGCGATGCCATTTCGCCGGAAGCCGAGGCATTGTCGCGGGAGCAGGGCAAACGCATCGAGACGGGATTGAGCAGCTTGAAAAAAGACTTTCGCATCGCGGTTATTTTGCGTGACATTGAAGGACTGACTTACGAAGAGATTGCTTACGTAACGGAAGTTTCCGTGGGAACTGTCAAATCGCGTATCGCTCGTGGTCGCGAGATGTTGCGAGAAGCCATCCAAAAAGCGGAGAAGACGGGAGAACCAAAGTCGGTTCTGATCTGGAGCCGATGAAGTTTCGGGCGGTGCGGCTCATCGTGAGCGCCATTTTCGACGCTCATAGCCGATGGGTCGGCGAGAAAAGACTTGAACCAGAGACGGGTCAGCAACAACCGGTTTTTGGTTCTTTGGACACGCGCTCACGATGAGCCGCCTCGCCCGGACTAAAAACAACGGAGCCGCTGAACCCGGTGGAACCGAAAGTTGATGCACCATGAATTGTCGAGATTTTTCATTGCTTTATTCGGCGCAGGTGGATGGTCACGCAAGCGAGCGTGAACAGTTGGAATTGCAGCGCCATTTGCGCGAATGTGCCGGTTGTCGGCGGCGCGCCGCCGAAATGCGCAGTCTGCGTTCAGGGCTGCTGGCATTGGAAACGCCCCGGCCAAAATGCCAACTGACGACACAGCTTCAAGCCGCGTTGCGCGTGGAAGCCCGTTCCTACGAGCGTGTCAAACGCAGCCGCGCCGATTTGCTCGATCTCTGGCGAACACGGCTCTTTTCGCAAGGCGTCGGCGCGGTGGTTTCGATGGGTATGTTCCTGCTGATGCTGGCTGGCGTGATGCAGCCCGCTTACCGCACGCTGGCCTTGGCCAAGGCGGCCACGGAAGTGATCGAAGAAGAAATCAATCCCGACATCCGGCTTCGGGTTTTGTTGTTACAGCCGCCGCCGCCGCCGGTGTTCACGCCCAGCGGTGCCTTGCTCAATCTGGGCGCGGGGCTAGCTGAAGGCGATGAAATCATCGCCACGGTCAAAGTCAGTAAAGACGGTCGCGCTTCCATCAATGAAATTCACGGTGTCCCTAGTGATTCAACGATGGTTACAAAATTCTCCAGCGCGATGACACAGCAAGTGAGCTTCCAGCCCGCTCGCCGCGCCCAGGTCACCAGCGCCGAAGCCGTTGTTATCCTCAGTAAAGTTGACATCAAAGCCAACATCTCCGGCTGAGTTGGCAATTCCTCAATGATAGTTTGAGATTTCCTCAATGCGGTTGTTCGAGCGAATAACCGTCAGGAAATCTCCGTCCAAAATCAATCGGCACGCAACGCCAAACTTGGCCGACCAATGTATTGCCGAATGCCGAAGTGCGTCTGAAAAGGAGGTCACGTGAACGATAAGAAATCCACTGCAACGCCAGTTATCAATGTCACGCCGCTGATTGATGTGCTCTTGGTGTTGCTGATTATCTTTATGGTTATTAGTCCGGCGCGGCCCAGCCGTTTTGAAACGAAGATTCCTGAAAAAGCGCCGCCCGGCACAAAAGTGAAAAGCGATTTGAGTCTGGTGGTTTCGCTCAATCACGAAGGCGGTTTTCAACTGAATTCACAGCCAGCCGCCACGCTGGCGGACTTGGATGTTTTGCTGCATCAGGCACTGGACAGTCGTCCGGAAACCCTGAGAGCCGCGTTCATCAAAGCGCCGCGCACTTTGCGTTACGGCGAAATCGTCAAAGTGATTGATGTCATGAAAGCCGCCGGCAGCGCCCCCATCGGCATGCAGCTCGAAAACCCGGACTAAGGGCGGCTCCCAAATTCGATTTTCAAAATTCATTTTCAGTCTCGTGATCCATCGGCGGATTGCCATAACCCGCCGCGCCCAAAACGCGGCCCAACAAGGAGAAAAAGCTATGTTTGACGTACTCGTTGAATCAACGAACACAAAACGCGATAAACGCACCGGACGGTATTTCGCCGTGACGACGATCATCTATGCTGTGGCGCTGCTCGGAATCGGCGTGGGAACCATCATCGGATTCAGTCCCGCGCTGGCCGAAGAATATTCTTTGCAAGCAATGCTCACCCCGCCGGTGCCGTTTGAACCTGCGCCGCCACAGGTAACCATGCCGACCATTGCCAGGGCTGAGGCTCAGCCGGATGTTTTCGCGCCGCCGAAGGAACCTGCGAAAGCTATTCTGTTGCCTGATGACGCCCGCAGGATTTCGCCGCGCGTTTCTTATCCCTCAGTCGCGCCAACCGGTTTGCCGCCTTGCAACGGCTGCACTGCCAGAGCTGGGATTCCCGGCGGAATGGCTGGAGAAGGCGATCCGCCTCCTCCGCCGCCTGAACCGAAGCCTACGCCCAAGCCGGAGCCGATGCCGACGCCGCAGGCCAAGTCAGGCGTGAACAAGGTTTCCGAAGGCGTGTTGCAAGGCGGCGCGCTCAGCAAGATGACGCCCGCGTATCCAGCTATTGCCAAAGCGGCGCGCGCCTCCGGCGCAGTTCAAGTGGTCGTGACGATTTCCGAAGAGGGGCGCGTGCTGGAAGCTTACGCGGCCAGCGGGCATCCGTTGCTCAGGGGCACCGCCGTTGAAGCCGCGCGGCGTTGGACGTTCAAACCGACCTTACTCAGCAATGTGCCGGTCAAGGTGCAAGGCGTGCTGACCTTCAACTTCACACTGCAATAAAAATCGCGGTCTTTAAGCAAAGAACAAGGCCGGCGAAGCCCCGTGTTTCGCCGGCCTTGTTCTTTCAATCCGTAAAGGGCGGAAAAGGTGCGCGTATCCACGAAACGCTTTACGGAAGCTGTGGCCGCCTTAGCAGGAAGGCGGGAAAACAGGGACTTTTATCGTCGCCGAGGTGTAGCTCAGATGATGCAGGTTGTGGCTGTTGTTGAAGATGCCTTTTTTCGTCGCCGCGTTCTGGTTGAAGTTGATGACGGCACCGCTGACGCCTTTGCCTTCCTGAGACATCAATCGAATCCAGCCGCCGCGCCCTGCCGGCACGAACGTGGAAAACGCAGGCGTTGTTTGCGGGAAGGTGTTGGAAAGGATTTCGGCCAACTGACAGCCAGGAACCTGTCGGTTGAAGCTGGCCGCATTCTCAACGTCGTCGTAAAGCACGCCGAACAAATTGCCGATATGCGTGGATGCGTTGGGCACTATGTCCATGTTCAAGCTATTGACGATTAGCAGCGTCGAATAGCCGTCGGCCAGACTGTAGACCTTGTCAAAGGCCAATTCGCGCGGCGCGGCTTCGTAACGGTCGCCGTCGAGTACGACATTCACCACCGTCGTGTCGGACTTGCAACCGGGAAAACGCCCGTTGTAAAGCGCGGAGAAGCCTTCGGCATTGAGGCTGCCGGAATGCCCGCCCGCCACTTTGACCGCTTCGCTGCCGATCAAATGATTAAAGCTGACAGGACAGCCGATCTGGGAATCAGTCGCCACCGCGATGATGTACCCCGTTGAACCGGGGTCCACATCCGAAGCCAGAAACGTGACGGTTTGATTGGCCGTTACGCAAGCATACGCATCCGCCAAAAAGCATTCCTTGGTGATGAAAAACAGATGGACGAACGCGCTGCTTTCGCGATTGGTGTTGGTTAGGGAAATCTGCGTGTCGGTCTGGGCGGGATCGCTCGCACTGGAAGTGTAGTAGTTATAAACCAGCACCGAAGACGGTTGCTGATCGCTGGCCTGTCCATCACGTTTATCATTGCCGATGCGGCGTTCGGCTTGAGTCACGGCTGGTTCGGCGGAAAATGCCGCCGCCGGCAATAGCACCAGCGCCAGCAAAACCCAAAGCGAGAAAGCTTTTGAAAACGGTGTGGTCTCAAATCGTTGTTTCATATCTATTTCCTTTCTTTTTTGAAACTGCCCGAAGAAAAGGCATTGCGTTTATTGGGAAGCAGGAAAAACGTCGCGCCTGCGGACGTCGGGGCAGGGCAATCACGGTCAACTGATTTCTCTGATGGATTCTTTTGCAAGGAGCAAGCCACGCGAAAACCCAGTGTTTTCAAGCTGTTTAGGCAGCGAGGAGTGACAATTTGGTACTGGATTCAGCGCCGCTGGCGGCGGAATGACGCCGTCGTTTGATCCAGACTTTGACGAAATTGGCGGCCTTACCGTCTGCTGTTAGCGTGCCGCGCCCTGCCGGTTCGCGCGGCAGCGACAAATTGATTTGATCCAGTCCGGCCAGTGAGTTTTGCGCGCCGGCAAAACTCATTAACACATTGACGAGGCCAATGCTGGCGGCGATCTTGGTCAAATCGCTGCGATGGCGAAGTCACGTGCCATACAAAATCAGGTAGATCCGCTTGGCACCGGTTCCCAAATCAATCGGCACGGCGACGAAACGGCTTTGTCGCGTCGAAGCGCGCCACAGGCTCGAAGCTTTGCGAATTGTCTGCCTTGATGCGCAACACCAACGCAGCGGCCAGACCACGTCCGCTGGCGTCGGCGGTGAACAACGCCGGCGCGACCATTTCGATTTTCGGCGCGGACGAAGCCAGTACCACAGTGCCTTGATTGAAATTGATGGCGCTCGCTTCCGCCGCCGTGCCTGTGGGATCGGATAGTTGATTTACGTAGGCGAAACGAAAAACAACGGGGCGTGCCGTTCCGTGCCGATGGCGTCTTTGACCTTCACATTGATTCCGGCCAGCGTCGTCGGCAAAGGCAAAACCGCTGCTGATTGCGTTGAATTACTAAATTGCGAACCGAAGGCTGTGACAGTGGAATCCGGCGCGAGCATTGCGCCACTAAAGCTGGCGGCGAAAACTCTGACCATTGCGGGCGGGGGAGGCGCGCCGTCGCCCAGCTTGAGCAAGAAGCCAGCGCCAAGCCTGGGAGATGCAGATCAGAAAATCAGAAAACGACATTTCTGATGCCGAAACTGAGCGCGCGCGTTTGGAAAGGCGGCAAGTTACCTCTCTTTGCGTCATTCGCAGGTGGCACAACTCCGCTTCAGCGCGCGGCGTGGAGGCTGAAGGTATAGCGCAGCATTAGTGAATGGCTTGGCGCGCCGGCGCGGCCGGAAGTGAACGCGCCGTCGTTCGCTGTGGAGCGACTGGAGCCGGTCGTGCGGACATATTGTAGGAGCAAGTCGGGTTTGACCAACCAGCCCAGGCTCAAACCCGGAACGTGGCGAGTCGAGGAACTGTTGCGACGATTACCTGCGGCGGAAGTGGACACGCTCCAGTCTTGCGCTGTCAGCCACGAACCACCGAAAAACACGCGCTGATAAATTCCGGCCTGCGCGCTGAAATGAAGTGTCAGAAAGCGTGTGGAAGTGCTGCCGTCGCTGCCGCGCAGCGACGGTTCGCTGACGGCATTGGAATGCAGGCGGCGAACGCCTGTCGCCGCGTCCAGGCTGAAGGTCTGGCTGAAGCCGGATTCGACACGCCGCAAATAACCGATGCCGCCGCCCAGCGCCGCGCGCGTGATAGTGGCGGTCGAACGAAGCGTTTCGTTCGGTTCGCCGGAAAGCGTGTTGTCCACGAACACCGTCCGGCGCACGGATTCGCGCAGCACCGAGCCTTCCGCGCCGTAAAGCAATTGGCGGGTCAGTGGCGCGCGCCAGCGCAGTCCCAATTCCGTGGTGCGCGAAGACGTTTGGTTGTCAAGCAGCGGGTCAATCTGGCCGAGGAACACTTCGCCCTGATACACGTCGCGTTGCATCATCCGGTCGCGCTGCTGCGAGGGCGTTTTGCCGTGTCGCAGAAACACGCCCAATTTGCGGTTGCTCGCAAAATCGCGTGTCAGTCCCAACGTCAGCCGCGTGCGATCCACACGTCCGCGCGAAGCGAAAGTGGTCGCGGAAAACAAGTCCTGATCTTCACTGGTGAAAGTCGTTTCCGAACGCCCTTTGCCGATCAACTGCTCCAGTTTGACGCCGGCGCTAAGTACTCCGTAACGCCGCGCGACGAGAAAAGAAAGATTGGCGGTGGTCAATTGCGCCTTCCCGCGCTCGGCGTAAGTGTTCGGCAGCGTTCCCAGCAGGCGGTCTTCAATCGAATAACTTTGCAGATTCGTGCCGCCAAGCGAAACCGCGCCGCCCAACACCGTGTGGGAATCGCCGACTGGCGCGAAATAAGAAAGCTGCGTGAACACAGTGTGATCGAACGGATGCACAGGCTGGGTGCGCGAGCGGTCTTGTGTCGCGATGCGTTGCCGCGCACCGCTCAGCGACGGGAGCAGGTAAAGCCTGCCTTCGCCGCGCACGAATTCCGTGGCATACGCCGGATTGTCCAAACTGTCGAAATTCACGTCGGCAAAGGCCACAAACCGCGCCGGAACCGCCGCTTCATTCGTCGTGGTCAGCCGGTCAAGGTAAATCAGGTAAGAGCCGAAGGTTTCGTCGAATGGATTGACGCGGTCAGGACTCAATCGCGCTGCTGCGTTTAATTCACTGCCCGGCCCAGGGGCCAGATAACCCATGTCGCCGCTGACGCGAACCGTCACAGTGCGTCCGGCTTCGACGCGCGTGCGGCGTTGCGGATTGAACAGGCTGCTGACTTCGACCGCGCCTTCAAACACCGTCACGCGCGTGTTGCCGACCGCTTCAACGCTGACCAGAAAATCAGTGCCGCGCACGGCAATCGAAGCCACTGGCGTGCTGACGCGATAAGGATTCGGACGCCCGCCGTAATGCTGAATCCGTGCGCGAACGCGGCCTGCCAGAATTTCCATTAAGTCGCGCACCGATCCAGAGCCGCTGAAATCGCGCAATCGAACGTGCGAACCCGGATAAACAATAATCTGGCTGCCGTCGCTCAACGACAGCACGATGCGCGCGTTCGCACCGGTGACGATTTCATCGCCGGGCAACAGCCGTTCGCCCCGCCGCAACGCCAATGTCGCCGCATTTCGCGTCAGCACAGGCTGGCCGCTGAACGCCGAGATGTGCGCTTCTCCCTGCGCCAGCGCCAAACCATGCACGAAAAGACAGACGGCCAGAATCAAAAGAATTCCCGACAATCTGGCAGCAATTTGCGGCGGATGAGTGTTACGGTTCAATCGCTTGGTGACTCCCTCAAAAAGATGTTCGATGGTGATGATTCGGCGGGGCTGACGAAATGCTACGCAAGCGACGGCAGCGGAAACAAGGCAAGGCTGGCGGCTTTCATTAAGCCTCCGGCCTGTTTAGGTGTGCCGAAAATGCCCGGTCAAACAAGATGGAATTCGATCCTCGTTACTTGATCCAGAGTTTGACTGTGTTGGTGGACTGCCCGTCCACGCTGACCACTGCGTCAATTTCGCCGCGCCCGATCAACTGCCGCGACAGACGAATGTTGAATTGATCGAGTCCGGCAAAATCGTTTTGCGCGCCCGCGTAACCCACCTGTCCGTCTGCGCCGCCGAGCTTGGCCGTTACGCCGGACAGCGATGTGCGATAACGCGCGCCGGTTCCGAACAGCAGCAAAAAGACTTGATCGCTTTCCGTGCCCAAATCCACTGGGACAGGAATCAGTTTGTTTTGCGCGGCGTCGAAGCGGGTGATGGGTTCATAAATTTGCGAGCCGTCGGCTTTGACGCGCAGGATGACCGCAGCCGCCAATCCGCGCCCGCTGGCATCGGCTGTGAAGACGCCGGGCGCAACGCGGTTGATTTGCACATTTGCAGCGGAGACTGCTCCGTCGCCGCTGGTTACGATGATAGTGGCTGCGCCGTTAGCGGTTCCCGCTGGAAGTTGATAATTGATCTGCGAAGGCGAGACGAAAAACAACGGAGCCATACGTTCCGCGCCCGCGCTGTCTTTAACCTTGATCGTCGTGCCGCCCAGCACCGTCGGTAAAGCGCCTGTGGCCAATTGCGTGCTCATCGCCAGGCCAGTGCCGAAGGCCGAAACGATGGATTCCGGTGCCAGTAGATTGCCCGCGTAGCTGGCGGCGGAAACGTTCGTTACAGGACGCGCGGGTGTGGCGGACAACGAATACGCATAAGCCGCGCCGGGCGTATAAGGAATTTGTCCCGGCGCTCTGACCTGCCCATTGTTGGGAGCGCCCACCGCAACGTTTCCGCCGGAGATTGCGGCGCTTTGGCCGAAGCGGTCGTCCTTCGCGCCGTCGCTAGGCCCCAGTTGTTGTTGCTGCACCCACTCCGTGCCGTTGTAACTGAAAATGTATGCCGCGCCGGCAGTCGTGCGCGTTGATAACTGGTTGTAAAGCGCGCCCACCACCATCGTATTGCCGGAGATGGCGACGGAGATTCCGAAGCCGTCGTAATTGCCGACATTATTGGCAGTGATTTTTTGCTTGCGAACCCAACCCGCTCCGCTGCGACCAAAGATGTACACAGCGCCTTCTTGAATGCCGCCCGGATTGATCCTTTCGCCCGGCGCGCCGACCGCCAGAAAGTTTTCGGAAGCGGCCACACTGGCGGCAAATCCTGTTTCAATATCGCTGGGATCGGCGCGTAATTCCTGCCGAGGCGTCCAGACGTTACCGGTTCGCGTGTGGATTTTGATGTAATCATCCGTGGTCAGGCCGAACAGGGCGACCGCCAGCGTGTCGTTGTTCAGCGCCGGACGCCGGACGCCGGAGACTTTTTGTTGCTGCATCCACGTCGCTCCGCTGCGCGTGAAAACATAGGTCGAATAATTGAAGCCCACCTGCGTATTGCTTACCGCAATGCTATCGCCGTTGATGGCAACGTAACTTCCGAAGTAATCCTGTTGTTGCGTATCGCCTGCGCGCAGGATTTGCTGTTGCGTCCAACGGCTGTTGCTGCGCGTGAAGATCACGACTTGTCCTTCATTTTCCGTGCTGAAGCGATCCGCAGGCGCAAGCGAAGCGCCGCGTGCGCCAACCACCAGCGTGTCGCCCGAAAGCGCGACATCGCACCCGAAGTTGTCGTTGATATGGTTGTTGACCAGGTAAAGTTTCTGTTGCAACGACCAAGTCGCGCCGGTTCGCGTATAGACGGAAACCGCGCCGTCCGATTCGCCATCCGGGCTGGTGGTGTCGTAAGTGGCACCCACGGCAATCGTGTCGCCGGAAGCCGCAACCGCTCTGCCGAAGCCCA